>NZ_WFLL01000170.1:0-255 GCF_009208755.1 Janthinobacterium sp. FT14W
TGGGTTCGGACCTCCAGGGCGTGTTACCGCACCTTCATCCTGGCCATGAGTAGATCACTTGGTTTCGGGTCTACACCCAGCGACTGATCGCCCTATTCGGACTCGATTTCTCTACGGCTTCCCTATCCGGTTAACCTTGCCACTGAATGTAAGTCGCTGACCCATTATACAAAAGGTACGCAGTCACGGAACAAGTCCGCTCCTACTGTTTGTATGCACACGGTTTCAGGATCTATTTCACTCCCCTTCCGGGGT
>NZ_WFLL01000171.1:0-255 GCF_009208755.1 Janthinobacterium sp. FT14W
GAGTGCCCTTTCGTAGCAACTAATGACAAGGGTTGCGCTCGTTGCGGGACTTAACCCAACATCTCACGACACGAGCTGACGACAGCCATGCAGCACCTGTGTAATGGTTCTCTTTCGAGCACTCCCAGATCTCTCCGGGATTCCATCCATGTCAAGGGTAGGTAAGGTTTTTCGCGTTGCATCGAATTAATCCACATCATCCACCGCTTGTGCGGGTCCCCGTCAATTCCTTTGAGTTTTAATCTTGCGACCGTA
>NZ_WFLL01000172.1:0-255 GCF_009208755.1 Janthinobacterium sp. FT14W
CGCGGCGAACTGAAACATCTAAGTAGCTGCAGGAAAAGAAATCAACCGAGATTCCCAAAGTAGCGGCGAGCGAAATGGGAAGAGCCTGTACGTGATAGTCGGACCGATAACAGAATCCTCTGGAAATAGGAGCCATAGTGGGTGATAGCCCCGTATGTGAAATCGGACCGGTGGTACTAAGCGTACGACAAGTAGGGCGGGACACGTGACATCCTGTCTGAATATGGGGGGACCATCCTCCAAGGCTAAATACTC
>NZ_WFLL01000173.1:0-255 GCF_009208755.1 Janthinobacterium sp. FT14W
CCCCATCCACATTGTTCAGCAGACCCTGGCTGGCCAGTTCCAGCGACGCCGTCGAGGTGATGCGGCCCTTGCCGCTATTGTCGATGCTGCCCGCCTGCACCTGCAGCTGGCCATTCGCCGCCAATTCGCCGGCCTGGCGGTTATCGAGCTGCCCGCGCACCGTCACATGGGCCGTGCCCGTGCCCGTCTGCAGCAGCTTGCCGCCCTGGTTGTCCAGCTGGCCCACCTGCACCGCCAGCTGGCCGGCGCTCAGCG
>NZ_WFLL01000174.1:0-255 GCF_009208755.1 Janthinobacterium sp. FT14W
ACATCAACGGCCGCATCGAGCATGCGGGCACTGGCGTGCTGGCCATCACGGCCAGCACCCTGAACGGCCAGGGCGGCAAACTCATCGGCAACGGTGCGCTGCGCATCGATGCCGGGAAGATCGACCACCGCGACGCCACCCTGGTGGCGCAGCAGGTGACGCTGCAGGCGGGCAGCCTGGACAACCGTGGCGGCGGCATCGGGCAAACGGGTAGCGGCGGCATGACGCTGGGCGTGGCGCAGACGCTGGACAATA
>NZ_WFLL01000175.1:0-255 GCF_009208755.1 Janthinobacterium sp. FT14W
TGTGTTTGCTCACTCCCCGCAGCTTATCGCAAGCTACTACGTCCTTCATCGCCTGTAATCGCCAAGGCATCCACCATGTGCA
This sequence comes from Janthinobacterium sp. FT14W, assembly GCF_009208755.1. Taxonomy (NCBI): domain Bacteria; kingdom Pseudomonadati; phylum Pseudomonadota; class Betaproteobacteria; order Burkholderiales; family Oxalobacteraceae; genus Janthinobacterium; species Janthinobacterium sp. FT14W. Next base: position 83 of record NZ_WFLL01000175.1, read on the forward strand.
CTTATTCGCTTGTCCCTATAACGTTAGCCTCTTCATTCTTTCAAACGAAAAGAGCGCTACAGGGATAAGAAAGTACAACGTTGTTGCTTGTTTGTTGATACATACAATCATTACCCATCGATTTATGTTTTACGATAAACCGATCAATAAATAATCTTTACTTCTTCCAGATT
>NZ_WFLL01000176.1:0-255 GCF_009208755.1 Janthinobacterium sp. FT14W
AAGTGTGTTTGCTCACTCCCCGCAGCTTATCGCAAGCTACTACGTCCTTCATCGCCTGTAATCGCCAAGGCATCCACCATGTGCACTTATTCGCTTGTCCCTATAACGTTAGCCTCTGATAACCGAAATCATCAAAGAGCGCTACAGGGATAAGAAAGTACAACGTTGTTGCTTGTTTGTTGATACATACAATCATTACCCATCGATTTATGTTTTACGATAAACCGATCAATAAATAATCTTTACTTCTTCCAG
>NZ_WFLL01000177.1:0-255 GCF_009208755.1 Janthinobacterium sp. FT14W
CGAATACAGTTCTTTAACAATTAACAGTCGATAAGTGTGGGCATTTGATGTCAGTGCAGCAGCGATCTTCGGATTGCTGTCAAACTTAAAATATCAAATGTTCACGAAGAAATAAAGGAAATAGGACACTTCGCAAGAAGTGGCCTGTCAGTTGTTTTTGAAGTGAGCGACCCGTCAGCAATGACGGTGCCGGTAAAACGGCAAAGTAACAGAGATTAAACTGAAGAGTTTGATCCTGGCTCAGATTGAACGCTG
>NZ_WFLL01000178.1:0-255 GCF_009208755.1 Janthinobacterium sp. FT14W
CTGTCATGGTCGCCCTCCGTTGGCTTCGGCCCCTGGGATGCGTCCAATCCTGCAGGCCGTGTTTACGACACCATACCAAAACTGTCGACCGACCTTGTATTCCGTAGCGCGTTTGCGCCTGCTTGTATGTCAGCTCGCCTTTTTCAACCTGCTCGACAACGCTCAATTTAAAAGCCAGGCTGTAATCTCGCTGACTGCGTCGAAACCCTTGTTCCATCGGACACTCCTTCTCTGTAGCGAAAAAGTGTCAACTTA
>NZ_WFLL01000179.1:0-255 GCF_009208755.1 Janthinobacterium sp. FT14W
GTCATCGACGTCATGCGTGACGAGTATGGGATCGTGGTAAAAAAGCCTTTGGGCAGGTCATCTCGCGCAAGCAAGTCCAAGGATTAAGCGTTGAGAGGGCCTGCCGCTGCATCGGCATCAGCCGCCAGGCATATTACCAGCGCCATCAGCGCGAACGGCAATGTCAGGTCCGGACACAAGCGGTCATCAAACTGGTGCAATCGATACGTTTGCGCCAGCCTCGCGTGGGGACGCGCAAGTTGCACAGCATGCTAG
>NZ_WFLL01000017.1:0-117444 GCF_009208755.1 Janthinobacterium sp. FT14W
CAGGCCGGCGCGCGGCGCGAGCAGGCGCAGGCGGCGCACGAACTGGCCGGCGCCGAACACGCGCGCCTGACGGCTGCCGCCGCCGAAACGCAAACGCGGCTGGCGCAGTTGCAGGCGCAGCAGGCGGCCAGCCAGGACAAGGCGGAGACGTCGCGCAGCGCACTCGATGGCTTGCTGGCGCAGCTCGATGGGGCCTTTGCCGACACGGACGGCGCCGAAGACTGGAAAGATGGCTGGCGCGCCGGCCCCGCCGCCTTCCGCGCGGCACGGGAAACGGAAAGCCGGCAATGGCTGAAGCAGCACGCGGAGCAGGACAGCCGCAGCCACGCGCTGGCGACCCTGGCCGCGCAGCTGGAGGCGGCCGGCGCGGCCGCGCACACGACGGCGCAGCTGGCACTGGAGGCGCACACGGCATTTGCCGCCCTGGACGCGCAGCTGAAGGCGCTGCACGCGCAGCGCGCGGCGCTATGGGATGGCCAGCCCGTGGCCGACGTGGAACGCGCGCTGGCCGGCGCCATCGCGCAGGCAAAAGATCAGCTGGCGCAGCAGCAGGCGGCGGCGCAAGCGGCCGGCCAGGCGCGCGCGCGCCTCGACGAGGCATGCGCGCAAACGGCACTGCGCCTGGACGCCTTGCGCCGGCAAGGCCACGACGCGGCGGCAGCGCTGGAGCACTGGCTGCGCCAGTTCCAGCTTGCCCATCCGGCCCATGCGCCAGCCGACCTGGCCGGCCTGCGCGCGCACCTGGACGTTGCGCCGGAAGCCATGCGCGCGGAACGGGCCGCCCTGCAAGTCATCGCCGACCGCCACACGACGGCGCTCTCCGTGCTGGCCGAACGCCGGCAGCGGCATGCGGACCACCTGGAGCGGCCGCCGGAAGCGCTGGAAGCGGACGAGGCCGCGCTGCAGGCCGCGCTCGACGCGCTTGGCGCCGAACGCCAGGCAGCGAACCAGGAAGCGACGCGCCTGCGCCTGGCCATCGCGCAGGACGATGCAAGGCGCCACGGCGCGCAAGCGATGCTGGCGCAAATCGAGGCGCAAGCCCTCGTCGAGCGGCGCTGGGCCAGCCTGAATGAACTGATCGGCTCGGCCGACGGCAAGAAATTTCGCAACTATGCGCAGCAATTCACGCTGGAAGTGCTGCTCGGCTACGCCAACGCCCACCTGGCCCACCTGGCGCGCCGCTACCAGCTGGAACGCATCGACAACCCGAACAATCCATCGCTGGGCCTGATGGTGCGCGACCAGGACATGGGCGGCGAGCTGCGCTCCGTGCACTCGCTGTCGGGCGGCGAATCGTTCCTCGTCTCGCTGGCCCTGGCGCTGGGCCTGGCCTCGCTGTCCTCGAACCGGGTGCGCGTGGAATCGCTGTTCATCGACGAGGGCTTCGGCAGCCTGGACACGGAAACCTTGCGCGTGGCCATGGATGCGCTCGACGGCTTGCAAGCGATGGGACGCAAGGTGGGCGTCATCTCGCACGTGCAGGAAATGACGGAACGCATCGCCACCCGCATCCTAGTGCAGCCGGGGTCCGGCGGCAAGAGCGTGGTGACGGTGCGCTAACGGCGTGGCAAGGCGTCATCGGGGTAGCGGTTCGCGGCCCAGCCTGAGCAGATCCCAGCCCAGTTCGCGGCGGATCTGCTCGGGGTCGGGCGGCGGCCGGCGCTGTTCCAGTTCCGCTTTCAACCATTTCCTCACCAGCTCCTTGGCGGGCTGTGCTGGCTTTTCCTTGTCACGCTTGTCCATGGTGCTACCTCTTCAATGGCGGTCAGACGACCTCCTATATACGCTCAACGTCATGGCGCGGATTCAGTTGACGTCCGCGTGGCGCAGATGCAACAACGTGTAACGATGTCCGGAGTGCGTTAAAATCGCCGCCTTCGCGTAGGCACCGCCTACGCCCCGCAACAGTTCAAGGAAACCCATGAAAGCCGCCCGCAGCCTCACCTTCAAATGCGTAAAATGTCACAAATCCATGCAGGTCTACCTGCAGAAAGTCTCCGCCTGCTCGCATATCCAGCCTTACCAGGGCATTTGCGCATGCGGCGAACTCAAGCGCCACGCCACGGGCCAGGCCGATGCCGTCAAGTCCTACCTGGAATCGGCAGATGGTAGCTGGTCGCACCACCACTGATGGTTAAAGTATGGGCGGCGGCGGTCGTTAACGACGGTACACAGCCCATATAGAACCGACTCGAACCGACCATGTCCCAGCTTCCCGCCCTCCTTTCCGGCTCGCGCCAGCCTGCCGCCACTACCGTGCCAGGGCAAACGCCGCAAAAAACGGGCGCAGGCACAGCCGGGCTCGCCGCTTCGCCCCTGATGCAGCGCACGGGGCGGGACGTGGTGGCCCTGTCGAAAAATGGCCTGGACCTGTCGGCCAAGGGGCTGGAACAGCGCACGGATGCGCTGGGCAATGCCACCGTCGACGTGGCGCAGGATTTCCTCTCCACCATGACGCACCAGCTGTTCGGCGACGGCGCCAGCATCGCCTTCGACTCGGTCGACCTGCAGGCCGGTTCCAGCGTCAGCAGCGGAAGCGCCAGCGTCTCGGGCGCCAACGGCAGCAGCCGCGCCGCCGCCTTCAGCCTCGATGAAAACGCGCATTTCATCGGCAAGGGCAAGATCACCACGGCCGATGGCCAGACCTTCGACTTCGAACTGGAAGTGCAATACCAGTCGAACATCAGCGCGGGCGCCCTTGAGCAAACGCAAGAAGCCGACGAAGAAGCCAGCTCCGCCGATGACGGCGCCCTGCCCGCCAAAGAGCTGCCCGCCACGCACTTCGCAGGCAATCTGCACGACCTGTTCCAGCTGCTGGGCCAGCAATTACAAAGCAGCATCTTCAATGGCAATTCCAGCGCCAGCCCATCCGATGGCGTCAGCGCCAGCGGCAAAGAAGGCGACCTGGCGGGCAGCCTGAGCTTGCGTCTGCTCAAACTGGTGCAGCCGGACAGGAGCTTCGAGGCCGCCGAGGCGGGCAAGAAAGCGACGGTATCCACGCCGGAAGAGCAGGCGCGCGCCCGCGCGCTGGCACTGGCCTATGGCACGGACACCGCAAAGAGCACGGCCAGCGACGTATAATGGAAGACGGCCTGCGCAGGCGACCATGCCGCGCGCCCACCTTCTATCGATTGAGTCCCATGTCCGACACTTCTTCACCTACCGTCCATCCGCAGATCCACTGGAGCGAAAACGGCGCCGAACATTCGGCCCGCTGGCGTTCGGAAAGCGGCATGCCGCCGCCCAGGCGCGTCGTCATCGCCGACGACCGCACGACGGCCGACCAGGCTTACCGCCTGGCCTGCGAAGGCACCGCCATGCTGTGGCGCGGCGACTTCCAGAACGCGCGCCAGCTGCTGCAGGCGCTGGCGCGGCGCGCCGACCACAAGAATGACAAGCCCGGCAAGAAGGCCAAGGCCGCCAAGCTGGCAAAACCGGAACCCACCGCCACGGAAGCGTTCCACCTGCACCGCCAGGCCCAGTCGCAGCGCGCGCGCACCCTGGCCATGCTGCTGCTGCCTTTTGACGCCGATTACACGATCCCGCTGCGCCGCGCGCCGGACGTGAAACTGGCGTGCAATGAAGCGTATGGCCGTGGCGAAGACGCCTTCGTCGCTTCGCTGCGCGAGCTGCTGGGCCTGATCGGCGCGCACGAATGGCGCCGCACGGGCGTGGAACTGCCGGCCCTGGGCCAGCGCATCCATCCCCATTACGGCGTGTTCGCGCCCATCCGCGGCGAATACGTGGGCCTGGTGGCCGACGCGCCCCTGCCTGCGCGCGCCAGCCTGGCCTTCGACATCGGCACGGGCACGGGCGTGCTGGCCGCCGTGCTGGCGCAGCGCGGCGTGGCCCGCATCGTCGCCACCGACCAGGACCCGCGCGCCCTGTCCTGCGCGCGCGAAAACCTGGCCCGCCTCGACTTGCAGGACAAGGTCGACGTGGTGCAGGCCGACCTGTTCCCCGCCGGCCGCGCGCCGCTGGTCGTGTGCAATCCGCCATGGCTGCCCGCGCGCCCCAGCTCGCCCATCGAATACGCCGTCTACGATCCGGACAGCCGCATGCTGCGCGGCTTCCTCTCCGGCCTGGCCGGCCACCTGGAGCCAAACGGCGAAGGCTGGCTGATTTTATCGGACCTGGCCGAGCACCTGGGCCTGCGCCCGCGCGCCCAATTGCTCGAGTGGATAGCGCAGGCCGGCTTGAAGGTCGTCGACCGCCTGGACGTGAAACCCACGCACCCGCGCGCGCAGGACGCCACGGACAGCCTGCACGCGGCCCGCTCGAAGGAAGTCACGTCGCTGTGGCGCCTGGCCGCGGCCTGAAATTGAACTCAAACGGGACTGAAAACGGGACTTAAAAACGGGACTGGAAGCCGGGCGCAAAACACGGCCATTGCGCATTGCAGCAAACCCCGCTATAATTCGCCTGCGGGGTGGAGCAGTCTGGCAGCTCGTCGGGCTCATAACCCGAAGGTCACAGGTTCAAATCCTGTCCCCGCAACCAATACTTGAAAGCCGCTGATACTTGCAAAAGATCAGCGGCTTTTTCCATTGCGTCGCAGTATGTCCGCGGCCATCTTGCAGACCAAATACCCTCGGCGCCGGTCAGCTGCCGGTCAGCTCTTTCGCAATGCAGCAAACTCATATATAATTCGCCTGCGGGGTGGAGCAGTCTGGCAGCTCGTCGGGCTCATAACCCGAAGGTCACAGGTTCAAATCCTGTCCCCGCAACCAATACCGGAAAGCCGCTGATACTTGTAAAAGTTCAGCGGCTTTTTCATTCCTGGCCGCCTTTACGCAGCGGCGCTTGCCCTGATCTGCCTGGCCGCCGCATGCAGGCTGGCGGCCACCCGCTCCAGCTTGTCCGCTCCCGCCGTTTCCGCCAGGGCGGCAAACGCGCTGATATGAAACGTGGCCACCATGGCCGGCGAGACATCGAGCTCCAGCGCCGTCGTGCTCAATGCCGTCGACGCTTCAAGATATGGCTCGCTGCCCGCCTCGAAGGCCTGCTTGGTTTCCAGTAATTCCTGGCCGCCCTCCGCCTTGGCCAGGCAGTCATCGACCTTTTGCTGGAAAGCGGGCAAGGTATCGCGCACGGGCCCGGCATCCGGCGCCGTTTCAGGCTCCGCTGCTTCTGGCGCGGACGCAGCAGCCGTTGCGACCGGCGCCTTGTTGCCCATGTCGCGCATCGTCAGCCAGCGCTCGACGGCGAGGAAATCGGCAAACGGCTCCGCCACCTTGGGATTCATCAGCCAGACCTCGCCCGTGCGCCAGTCGATCCGGGCGCCGCGCTCATTTCTCGCCAACAAAATATCCTTGCCGCCATCGGCATTCGACACCCGGCCGATGTCGAGCCAGTTCATCACTTCCGCCTGGCGCGACATCGCGTTCACCCGGTGAAAGTAGGCCAACCATAAGAATCTGGCGACCAGGAGAACCAGGACACCGCCAACCATCCACATCATTTTTCGCTCCGCGCCACATCGACAGCCCGCATTTTCTCACATGAAAGCTTGCGCCAAGGAAACTTTTACATCTGCCGTGCGGCAGCGCAAATCCGCCGCCGCGCGCACCCCCGTGCGCAGTCGCATTTCAGCAACGCCCCATTTTCCCGGTTGCCTGGCGTGCAGCGCTGCGCTATTATGAGAACAATTCTCATTTAGATTAAGGCGTCCCGTACGCATGCTGTCCGCCCCTTCCCCGCCGTCCGATTTCCAGGCCCTGTATGCCGAGCACCACGCGTGGCTGCTGCACTGGCTGAAGCGCCGCCTGCACGATGCGGGGCTGGCCGGCGACCTGGCGCAGGATACCTTCATCAAGATCTTCGTTGCGCGCAGCAGCGCCGGGATCGCGCAGCCGCGTCCGTTCCTGGCCACCATCGCCAAGCGCCTGCTGGCCAATCACTGCCGGCGCGAAGAGCTCGAACGGGCCTACCTCGACGCCCTGCTGCATCAGCCGCAAGGCTGTACGCCCTCGCCGGAAGCGATGTCCATCGTGCTCGAATCGCTGCAGCTGATCGACCGCGCGCTGGACAAGCTTTCCGCCAAGGCCAAGGCCGCCTTCCTGCTGGCCCACCTGGACGGCATGAGCTACGCCGACATCGCCGCCGAACTGGGCACCACCACGCACTCCGTCAAAAAATACCTGAGCAAGGCCAATCTGCTGTGCTTTTTTGCCGTGCCCGACTTTGCCGCCCCCTGAGATGCGGGGCGCCGCCGTCTACGCCCAGGGCCGGCCCATCGACCTGGCCATCGCCATGCAGGCCGCCGAATGGCTGACCACCCTGATGAGCGGCGTCGCCACGCCGGCGGAAAAAACGGCCTGGCAAGAGTGGCGCCGGGCGCATCCCGACCATGAACGGGCGTGGCAGCACATCGAAAGCGTCAGCGGAGGCTTGCGCGAACTCGATGCCCGGGCCAGCCGCAAGGCGCTGCTGCCGGCCCCCCATGCGCGTTCCCGTCCTGCCCCGCCCCTCTCGTCCCTCTCGTCCCTCTCGCGCCGCAACAGCCTGCAGCTGCTGGCGTGGATTTCCACCATCGGCATCACGGGCTGGTTTGGCGCGCGCTCGCCCTACGCGCCCGACATTGCCCGCGCCGCGCTGGCCGACCTGTCCACCGGCGTGGGCGAGCGCCGCGAGCTGACCCTGCCCGATGGCAGCCAGCTGCACCTGAACAGCGGCAGCGCCGTGAACGTCCGCTTCAGCGGCACGCAGCGCTTGCTGCAGCTGGTGCAGGGCGAAGTATTCATCGCCACCGCCCGCGAAGCGGGCCTGCCCTACCGCCCCTTCCTCGTCGAAACGGCGCAGGGCCAGGCGCAGGCGCTGGGCACGCGCTACTCGGTACGCCAGGCGGACGGCAGCACCCAGGTCGCCGTCGAAGAAGGCGCCGTCCGGCTGATGCCGCGCCACGGCGACGCCAGCCTGGTCCTCCAGGCGGGCCAGGCTGGCGGCATGACGGCGCAGCAGCTGCTGCCCGCGCATGCCGTCTCGCCCGACATCTGGGCCTGGCGCCAGGGTCTGCTGCTGGCCGACGCCATGCCGCTGCGCGACTTCCTGCATGAACTGAGCCGCCACCGCCACGGCTTGCTGGGCTGCGACGACGCCGTCGCCGCGCTGCGCATTTCCGGCGTCTTCCCGCTGGCCGACCTGGACGCCGTGCTGCTGTCGCTGCCCAATTCCCTGCCCGTCGACGTGCGCCTGCGCACGCGCTACTGGGTGCAGGTGGAAGCGCGCCAGAAGCGCTGAGCATTCATTTTGACTCCGCCGCAAAAAAAACTTACCCGTTTCCGTTTCTCGCGTGACCTGTGTAGGCAACGTACTTTTTTGACGACTACACCACAAGGTAACCATGTCTCCAGTTCTGTCTTCCCGGTCCCGGCCGCGCATCAAGCGCATGGCGCATGCCATGCAACTCGTCTTCATCGGTTCGGCCCTGCTGCTGAACGTCCAGGCGCCAGCCCTGGCGCAGGAAAGGGCGGCAGCGCCAGCGGCCAGCCAGGACTTCCAGGTGCCGGCCGGCGACCTGGCAGCGGTACTGCGCCAGGTCGCCAGCCAGTCCAGGGTCATCCTCAGCTTCACGCCGGAGCAAACGCAGGGTAAGACATCCGCGGGCCTGACGGGCCGCCACGACGTGCTGGCCGCCCTGAATGGCGTGCTGCGCGGCACGGGCCTGAAGGCCGAGCGCAGCGCCAATGGCAGCTACGTGCTGCGCCCGGCCGACGCGGCGGCGGGCGGCGAGGCGCTGTCGATGATGCCGGAAGTGTCGGTCAAGGCGCTGCAGGACGCGACCGAAGGCTCGGGCGCGTATGTCTCGCCCCTGCCGATCGCCACGGCCACGCCGCTGGGCCTGTCCATCCGGGAAACGCCGCAATCGGTCAGCGTCATCACGCAGCAGCGCATGCAGGACCAGGGCTTGAGCACCATCGCGCAAGTGATGGCGCAAACACCGGGCATCACCCTGTTCTCGCTGGGCAGCGAACGCTCCGGCTTTACCTCGCGCGGCTATGCGATCACCAACTACCAGCTCGATGGCGTCAACACGCACTCGGAAAACCTGGGCCTCAATGCGATACCGTCGCAAAGCCTGGCCGACATGGCGCTGTACGACCGCATCGAAGTGCTGCGCGGCGCCTCGGGCCTGATGACGGGCGCGGGCGACGCCTCGGGCGCCATCAACATGGTACGCAAGAAGCCGACGGCGCAGTTCCAGGCCTCCGTCGCGGGCGAACTGGGCTCGTACGATGAACGGCGCGCCATGGCCGACATTGCCGGTCCGCTCAACGAAGCGCGCACGCTGCGCGGCCGCCTGGTGACGGTGTACGAGGAGGGCGACAGCATCATCGACGGCTACAGCCGCGACAAGAAAGTGGTGTATGGCGTGGTCGAGGCGGATCTGTCTGCCGACACGAAACTGACGGCCGGCGTGACGCACCAGCGCAAGCGCTCGAACGGCTCCCTGTCCTACCTGGGCTTCCCCCTGTTCTACAGCGATGGGGCAATGACGGACCTGCCCCGCTCCTTCAGCCCGGCCGCCAGATCGAACCGCTTCGGCAGCAATTCGACCGACGTCTTCGCCACCCTGGAACACGCACTGGCGAACGACTGGAAGCTGAAAATCTCGGCCAACCGCGTGCAATCGTCGCAGGAAGAGCGCGCCGTCTACCTGAACGTGAGCGAAGGCTTTCCCGACCAGGCCACGGGCGATGGCCTGCGTTTGAGCGCCGACTACCGCGATTACCGGCTCAAGGTGAACAGCGTGGACGTCAATGTGCGCGGGCCGTTCAGCGCCTTCGGCCGCCAGCACGAACTGGTGCTGGGCATGGACTACAACGACTTCCAAAGCACGACCGACGGCAGGTTCGACTGGAATATCCAGGGCAAGGCCGCCAACCTGTACCGCTGGAATCGCACGGCAACGCCCGTGTTTGGCGACACCTATGTCACCTACGACAGCACACGCCGCCAAACCAGCGCCTACGCGGCCAGCCGCCTGACGCTGTCCGAGCGCCTGAAACTGATCGCCGGCGCCAAGGTGCTGCGCTACAGCGAGAACTACATCTCGGACGCGCCTTCCGTGAATTTTTACAGCGCGTCCCCCGCCTCGGAAAGCCGCGTCTTCACGCCGTACGGCGGCCTGGTGTTCGACATCGACGCCATGCACAGCGCCTACGCCAGCTATTCCACCATCTACCAGCCGCAAGCCCAGCAAGACCGCTACGGCAAGCTGCTGGCGCCGCGCGCAGGCAAGACCTACGAAGCGGGCGTCAAGAGCGGCTGGTTCGACGGCCGCCTGAACACCTCGGCCGCGCTGTACCAGATCCGCCAGAGCAACCTGGCCGAGTCGGACCCCGGCTACACCGTGCCGGGCACGAACAATCCCGCCAACCGCACCATCAAGGGCGCCAGGACGCAGGGCGTGGACCTGGAAGCGACGGGCGCCCTGACGCCGGACTGGAACATATCGGCATCGTGGTCTTACAGCCAGACGGAAGACAATACGGGCAAGGCGATCCTGACCACCTTCCCGCGCCACCTGGTGAAACTGTGGACCACTTACCGCCTGCCCGGCGAGCTGCATCGCCTGACGGTGGGCGGCGGCATGAACTGGCAAAGCCGCGTGTATTCCGACATCGACGCCTGGCAGATCAACAGCACCCTGCGCTGGGAACAGAAGGCGTACGCGGTGGCCAGCCTGATGGCGCGCTACGACGTCAGCGACAGGCTGTCGGCGACCGTCAACGTGGCCAACCTGTTCGACAAGAAGTACACGGCCTCGGTATCGGACTGGTGGTACTCGGGCATGCATGGCCCCGCCCGCAAGGTGGCCTTGACCGCGCGCTACCAGTTCTGATGCGCTGAAGGGGGGCGAATATTTCACACTATCGAGGGGCCGGTGATACAATTTTCCGCTTCACGGGCACAGACCATGGCCCGTGCCACCCAAGGAGAATGTGTGAAGGACCTCGCCCCCGCCCTGCCAGCCGATCCGGCCGACCAACCCGCCAATCCCTCGCGCCGGCGCATTTTCCAGGCCGCTTCCGCAGTCGGCCTGGCCGCCAGCCTGCCCGCGCTGGCCGACGCCGCGCCAGCCAGAAAGACCATCGCCAAGGGTTCGCTCGACGCGAAACTCAAGGCGCACGTCAAGAACGTGGTCGTGATCTACCTGGAAAACCGCAGCTTCAACAACCTGTTCGCCAATTTCCCCGGCACCAGCGCGCCCCTGTCCGCCGTCACGGCAGAACAGGCGCAGCAGCTGGACCGCGACGGCAAGCCGCTGGCCACCCTGCCGAAGATCTGGGGCGGCCTCGTGCCGAACCAGCAGAATATCGGCGGCATCGATTACCTGATCAAGGAAGACCAGATTTCCGGGCTGCCCAACGCACCCTACAAATTGAGCGACGCGGCCGGCAAGCCCCTGCCCGAGAGCATCATCACGCGCGACCTCGTGCACCGCTTCTATAACAACCAGATGCAGATCAACGGCGGCAAGAACGACGGCTTTGCCGCGTGGGCCGACAGCGGCGGCCTGGTGATGGGCCACTACGGCGAAACGTCGAAAAACCTGAACCTGTGGCAGATCGCCGAGCAGTACACCCTGTGCGATAACTTCTTCATGGCAGCCTTCGGCGGCTCCTACATGAACCACCAGTTCCTGGTGACCGGCCGCGCCAACGAATACTTCAACGCGTCCGAAACGGCGGCGAAGAAAAAGATCGCCGTGCTGTCCGACGGCCCGCAAGGCGTGCGCCTGGCCATCGCGTCCGACTGCCCCGCCTCGGCGCTGGACGGCAAGCCGAAATACGTGAACGACGGCGCCCTCACGCCAGACGGCTATGCCGTCAACACCATGGCGCCGCCATATCAGCCGAGCTACATCCGTCCCGCCTTCGACGGCGACCCGCTGCACGCCGACCCGGCCGACGCGAATACGCTGCCGCCGCAAACCTATGACACCATCGGCGACCTGCTGTCGCGCAAGGGCGTCAGCTGGGCGTGGTATGGCGGCGGCTGGCAAGCGGCGCTCGACCACAAGGGCGGCGGCAGCAAGCCGAACTTCCAGTTCCACCACCAGCCGCTCAACTACTTCAAGCAGTTCGCCCCCGGCACGGCAGCGCGCGCCGAGCACCTGCGCGACGGCGGCACGGGCGACAGCCCGATCTCGAACAAATTCCTCGCCGCCGCCGTGGCGGGCAAGCTGCCGGCCGTGACCTTCTACAAGCCGCAGGGCAACCTGAACCTGCACGCGGGCTACTCGGATATCGAGTCGGGCGACCAGCACGTGGCCAACATCATCCAGCATCTGAAGGAATCGCCGCAGTGGAAGGACATGATCGTGGTGATCACGTTCGACGAAAACGGCGGCTGGTGGGACCACGTGGCGCCGCCCAAGGGCGACCGCTGGGGCCCGGGCACGCGCATTCCCGCCATCGTCGTCTCGCCGTACGCGAAAAAAGGCGCCGTCGACCACAGCTTCTACGACACGACGTCGATCCTGCGCCTGATCACGCGCCTGCACGACCTGCCGCTGCTCGAAGGCCTGAAGGTGCGCAATGACGCGTTCGCGGCGCGCGGCGCGCTGCCGCCGGGCGACCTGACGGGTGCGCTGAGCTTCCGCTAAGCCCCACACAGTGCGGCACGCCTGTGATACACTGCGTGCCGCACTTAAATCCGCAGGACAAGTTTTCCTGCAGGTTATCCCAACAATGAGCCCGACTCCAGTAGCCGGGCTTTTGTTTTGTGGACGAAGCGTGCAGAGTATTCACACAGCGGACAGCTTTTTGCCCGCTCCCCGGCGCCGGGTTTTCGCGGCCGGGGACCAGAGGTTCAGAAATGAGAGATAAAAAAGACAACGCCACCATCGACTTGCCCGGCTTCGGCCCGCCGCCAGCGCCCGAGGCGCCCGAGCCGGCGCCGGAACCGCAGCGCCGCGTACGCGCGCGCAAGGTGGCCTTGAAACAGGTGCAGCTCGAATTGCTGGAGCCGACCGATGCCACGGGCTTGCCCGTGTGGACGCGCGACGCCGGCCTCGACCTGACCGGCCTGCCCATCTGGGCGCCTGACAATTAGCACCCCATGCCGGCGGCCGTTTGCCGCCAGCTTCCACACCACCATCCGCACAAGGGCGTAATGCCTGTAGACTGTGCCCATCCACCGCTTTTTACCGGCTCCGCCCCCTATGAACACCACCACTGACACCACCAATTCCTTTGCCAGCCTGCCGCTGACGCCCGCCTTCCTGGCCAATCTGGACTCGCTCGGCTACCACGAGATGACCACCATCCAGGCGCAAAGCCTGCCGGCGGTGCTCGATGGCCGCGACCTGATCGCCCAGGCGAAAACGGGCAGCGGCAAGACTGCCGCCTTCGGCATCGGCATCCTGCACAAGCTCAATCCCGCCTGGTTTGCCGTGCAAGGCCTGGTGCTGTGCCCGACCCGCGAACTGGCCGACCAGGTGGCCAATGAATTGCGCCGCCTGGCCCGCGCGGCCGGCAACATCAAGATCCTGACCCTGACGGGCGGCGCGCCCATGCGCCCGCAAATCGCCTCGCTGGAACACGGCGCCCATATCGTCGTGGGCACGCCGGGCCGCCTGCGCGACCACCTGGGCCGCGGCACCATCAACCTGAATCACGTGCAGACCCTGGTACTCGATGAAGCGGACCGCATGACGGACATGGGCTTTTACGAGGAGATCGCCGGCATCGTCAGCGCCTGCCCTGTGCGCCGCCAGACCTTGCTGTTCTCGGCTACGTATCCGGAAGACATCCGCCGCGCCACGGCGTCGTTCCTCGTCAATCCGCTGGAAGTGACGGTCGAGGCGCAGCACGACAACGACAAGATCGAACAGCGCTTCTATGAAATCGGCTTCGACGAGCGCAACAGCGCCGTCGGCAAGCTGTTGAAACACTTCAAGCCGGAATCGACCCTGGCCTTCTGCAACACCAAGGTGCATTGCCGCGAACTGGCTGAAGAACTGCGCCAGCAGGGCTTTTCCGCGCTGGCCCTGTACGGCGAGCTGGAACAGCGCGAACGCGATGAAATCCTGGTGCTGTTCGCCAACCGCAGCTGCTCCGTGCTGGTGGCCACCGACGTAGCCGCGCGCGGCCTCGATATTTCCGACCTGGGCGCCGTGATCAACGTCGACGTCTCGAAGGACACGGAAGTGCACATCCACCGCATCGGCCGCACGGGCCGCGGCAGCAAGAAGGGCCTGGCCCTGTCGCTGTGTGCGCCGAACGAGAAAAAATGGGTGAAGCTGATCGAGCAGTACCAGAACAGCGCCGTCGAATGGCACGAGCTGAAGGAACTGGACGAGGACGATGGCGCCGAAGCGCTGCCGGCGCCCATGGTCACCCTGTGCATCATGGGCGGCAAGAAGGACAAGCTGCGCCCGGGCGATTTGCTGGGCGCGCTGACGGGCGATGCGGGCCTGAACAAGGAACAGGTGGGCAAGATCAACGTGTTCGAATTCATGACCTACGTGGCGCTCGACCGCACGGTGGCCGAAGCGGCCTTCAAGCGCCTGAACGCGGGCAATCCCCTGGGCCGCGACTTCGGCAACATCAAGGGCCGCAGCTTCAAGATGCGCTTTATCGAAGCGTAAGATCCTGCAAGCCACGCAGGGCCGCCATGGCCCTGCGCCCCGGATAATCATCCCACACGGGATAGCGATGGCGGTAGTAGCAGTTCCAGTAGCTGACGGTACGCCGCTCCAGCGTATCGACATACGCGGGATTCTCCCGCAGGTAGCGCGCCAGCGCCTGCGCATTCCAGGCCGGCAGCGCCGCTCCGATTCTCTCCACGATCTCCAGCACGTATTCGCCGCACAGGTGCACGACGAACGGCGCCGTCCAGGCCCGCTGCTGCAGCAACAGCTGCGCCACGCAGTGTTCGCGCAGGCGGCCGTCATGGTGGCGCGTGCCCAGGCACAGGGCGATCGCGCCCGCGTCGCCGGTCAGCCCGGCGCAGGCCAGCAGCTGCTCGCGGCGATAGTAGGTGCGCACGGGGATGCGCAGCAGCCGGCCCTCCTGCAGCACCTCAAACGGCGCCGATGGCGCATGCAGCTGGCCCTCGGCCAGCGCGGGCAGCAGCTGCGCCACGGTGCCGGCCAGTGCCGCCGGAAAGGCGTCCGCTTCAGCCATCGCGCCCCTCCTGGCACACCTTGCGCACGCCCAGCGCGGGCTTATCCACTTTTTCAAAGATCACGTTCGAATACCATGCGGCAGGATCGCCTTCGGCGGGCTTGCCCAGCGAAATATAGTAACTGCCGTAGGTGAACAGGGCCGTGGTTTCCTTGCCCGGCGTGGCACCTTGCAGGAAGGCGGGCCAGGCCGCCTGGTCGACTTGATTAAAACGCGCGGCCAGCAGCGCCAGCAAGCGCGCGTGCGAGGCTGGCGCATACGGGAACAGATACAGGTATTCGACCAGTTCACCGCCATCGGCCAGGCGCGTGACGGCGGCCGTCGCCGCCTCCACGGCGTCCGTGTCGGCGCCGAAGCGGCACAGCACCCCGCCGCTGTAGGCGAAGTCGATGACCGTCTTCGGCGCGCACGCCTGCACTTCCCGGTCGACGCCGGCGGGCGGCAGCGCGCGCACTTGCGCCAGCAGCGCCTCGCCGGACGCGGCCAGCGCGGGAAAGCCGGGACACGCGCTGGCCGCCTGCACGGACGGGAAAACAAGACCACAACTGAGCAACAGCACACCACGCTTCACGGCATCTCCCCATTCATCAGGCGGCCATTATGCCGCACGCGCACGCATAGCCTCGTCACAGAAGGCGCGCCCGCTGGCCCTGAGGCGTATCCTCGATGTCATAGCCGGCCGCGCGCGCCAGTGCGCGCAAACGGTCCGCCTCGGCCCACAGGCGCTGCGCGCGGGCGCTGGCCCGCTGCGCCATCCACGCCTGCACGGGCGGCGGCACTTCCACCTGCGCCGGCTGCCAGGCCAGCAAGTCCAGCCCCAGGGCCGCATCGAAGCGGGCCATGGTCGCCTTTTTCACGCCATCGGGCAGCTCGCTTTTCAGCAGTTCCCAGGCCACGGCCAGCGCGCGCGGATAGTTCAAGTCGTCGTTGACGCAGGCCGCAAACCGCCCCAGCCACGCGGGGTCGGCCTCGCCATGCGCCTGGCCCAGGCCGTGCACGGCGGCGCGCAGGCGCGCCAGGCCGCTGGCGGCGGCGCGCAGGGCGTCGTCCGTGAAATTGAGGCTGCTGCGGTAGTGGGCGCCCAGGCACAGGTAGCGGTAGGCCAGCGGATCGACGCCCTGCTCCACCAGGCTTTGCAGGCGCAAAAAGTCGCCCGCGGACTTCGACATCTTCGCGTCCTGGGTTTTCAGGAAAGCGCCATGCAGCCAGAAGTTGGCCAGGCGCGTGCCGTGGCGCGCTTGCGTTTGCGCGATCTCGTTGCTGTGGTGGACGGCCACGTGGTCTTCTCCGCCGCAATGGATGTCGAAATACGTGCCCAGGTGCTTTTCCGCCATGGCCGAGCACTCGATATGCCAGCCGGGGAAACCCAGGCCCCACGGGCTGTCCCATTCCATCTGGCGCTGGCCCGGCACGCCGCTGAACTTCCACAGGGCGAAGTCGCAGATATCGCGCTTGCCGCCCAGGTCCACCCGCTTGCCCGCCTGCAGGCCGTCGCGCTTCAGATTCGCCAGCTTGCCGTAACCGTCCTGGCGCGTGGTGTCGAAATAAATGCCGTCGGCCGTGCGGTAGGTATAGCCCTTCGCCTCCAGGTCGAGGATGAATGCGATCTGTTCCGCGATATGCTCGGTGGCGCGGCACCAGACGGTGGGCGGCAGGATATTCAACGCGCGCAGATCGCTTTCAAACGCGCGCGTAAACTCGGCCGCGATCTCCCACGCCGACTTGCCGCTGCGCCGGCTGCGCGCTTCGACCTTGTCGTCGCCGCTGTCCGCATCCGACGTCAGATGGCCCACGTCCGTGATGTTCATCACGTGGCGCACCTGCAAGCCGTTGAACTCGAGCGCGCGGCGCAAGCCGTCGACGAACAGATAGGTGCGCAGGTTGCCGATGTGCGCGTAGTCGTAGACGGTGGGGCCGCAGGCGTACAGGCCCGCCTGCCCCGGGGCGATGGGGTCGAACGGACGCAGGCTGCGGCTATAGGTATCGTACAGGTGTAGTGTCATGCGGGACTCTCTTGAACGCGGCGGAAAAAGAAAATGGCCACAGGTTTTTCAACACTGTGGCCATCGAATGAGGAGTAAAAGTTTAACGGCGCAGGGCCGCATCCTCACGGGGCCAAGCGCACGGACACAGCGCAGCAGCGGCGCCGTATGCAGGAACTGGATGGAGGATGGAAGTGAACATGGGACAAATATCGCATGCACGCGGGCGGGCCGTCAAGCCCTCCCGCGATGCGCGCCTATTTTTTCGCCTGCTCGATATGCGGCAGCAGCACCGTCAGGATGCCCAGCAGCGGCAGGTAGGAGCAGATTTTATACACATAGGCGATGCCCGAGACGTCGGCCAGGTGGCCCATGGCGGCCGCGGCGATACCGGAGACGCCGAACATCAGGCCAAAGAAGATCCCCGCGATCATGCCCACCTTGCCCGGCACCAGTTCCTGCGCAAACACGACGATGGCGGAAAACGCGGAGGAAATCACGAAACCGATGATCACCGTCAGCACGGCCGTCCAGAACAGGTCCACATACGGCAGCAGCAGGGTGAATGGGGCGGCGCCCAGGATGGAAATCCAGATCACGCGCTTGCGGCCGATGCGGTCGCCAATGGGGCCGCCCATGAAGGTGCCGGCCGCCACGGCGGCAAGGAACAGGAACAGATATAGTTGCGCCGCGCCGATGGACAGATGGAATTTGTCGATCAGGTAAAACGTGTAGTAGCTCGACAGGCTGGCCATGTAGATGTACTTCGAGAACACGAGCAGGGCCAGCACGCCCAGCGCGCCCATCACCTTGTTGCGCGACAACTTCGGCCCCTGGCCGCCCGCCTTCGGCTTGAAGCTGGCCAGGTGGCCGCTATACCAGTGGCTGACCTTGTACAGCACGCCGATGGCCAGCACGGCCAGCAGGCTGAACCAGGCGATATTGCCCTGGCCGCGGCCCACGATGACGGCGGCCGCCAGCAGCGGCCCCAGCGCGGAGCCCACATTGCCGCCTACCTGGAACAGCGACTGGGCAAAGCCGTAGCGCCCGCCCGAAGCCATGCGCGCCACGCGCGACGCTTCCGGGTGGAAGGTCGAGGAACCGACGCCGATCAGGCCCGAGGCAAGCAGCAGGGTCGGGAAGGTCGAGACCATGGACAGCATCAGCACGCCGGCCAGGGTAAAGCACATGCCTACCGGCAGCAGGAATGGCAGCGGACGGCGGTCCGTGTACAAGCCGATCCACGGTTGCAGCAGCGATGCCGTGCACTGGAACGTCAGGGTTATAAGGCCGACCTGGGTAAAACTGAGTGAAAACTCGGCTTTCAGCATCGGATAAATCGACGGCAACAAGGCCTGGATCAAGTCATTGAGCAAATGCACGAAGGCGACGGCGCCCAGGATGTGCATGGCCAGACCAGATTGTTGTTGGGAACTATGAAGCGAGGAGGCCGCCGGCACGGACTTGGCCAGTGCTGGAGCAGGTGTGGTTGTGTGCATGTGTCATCCGCAATGATCGGGCTCGGCGGGCGGCCCGGCAAAGAACCCAGTATAGTATGGTCACTGAACTGATAACTTCCAATAATCGTCGCTTAAGTGACAACTGCGCGACAAATCAACGGCCCACATGTACACCCACCACCCCGCCCAGACCCACCCCGATGGCGTGCCGTTCAGCCGCAGCACCAGCTCGCACGATTACCAGCACGTGCCGCGTCCCGTGACGGCCATGTCGAAGCAATATGCGCCGGGCGACTATACGGCGCCGCACAGCCATGTGCGGGCGCAACTGCTGTATGCGACGGAAGGCGTGATGCGCGTTTCCACCGAGCACGGCGTGTGGATATTGCCGCCCCGGCGCGCCCTGCTGATCCCCGTGGGGGTCGTGCATGAAGTCCACATCTTGAGCGAACTGAGCATGCGCACCGTGTATATCGATGCGCAGGTGGCGGCCCCGTACGGTTCCGATTGCAAGGTGCTGGAAGTGAGCCGGCTGCTGCGCGAGCTGATCCTGGCCTTGCTGGCCGAACCGATCGAGTATGCGCTGGCGGGGCGCGGCGACTGGCTGGCGCACCTGATCCTGTCGGAACTGACGGCGGCCGATACCGTGCCCATCGCCATACCCTGGCCCCGCGACCGCCGCCTGGTGGCCGTCTGCTCGGCCATCATGAACGCGCCCGGCAGTCGGCGCAGCATCGAGGACTGGGCGCAGGATGCGGGCGCCAGCGCGCGCACCCTGATCCGTTTGTTTCCCAAGGAAACGGGCTTGCACTACCGCCAATGGCTGCAGCAAGTCCACCTGGCCGAGGCATTCTGCCGCCTGGACCGGGGCGAAGGCGTGGCGGCCATCGCCTATGCGCTGGGCTACGCCAGTCCCAGCGCCTTCAGCGCCATGTTCCGCCGCATCCTGGGGCGCACGCCGCAGCACTACCTGAGCGAGTGGCGCGCCGCCGAGTAAACGAAAAAGCAGCCCGCAGGCTGCTTTTTTTACATGCTCAAGCTGATTCTTTTTCGCCGGCAATCAGGCGGTAGGCCAGCGCGCCCAGCAAGGCACCGATGATGGGGGCCAGCCAGAACAGCCACAGCTGGCTGGTCGCCCAGTCGCCCACGTACAGGGCCACGCCCGTGCTGCGGGCCGGGTTGACGGAGGTGTTGGTGACGGGAATGCTGATCAGGTGGATCAGGGTCAGCGCCAGGCCGATCGGCAGCGGGGCGAAGCCGGCCGGGGCGCGCCTGTCGGTAGCACCCAGGATGACGATCAGGAAGAACATCGTCAGCACGATTTCAATGACCAGCGCCGACAGCATCGAATAGCCGCCCGGCGAATGGGCGCCGAAGCCGTTCGAGGCAAAGCCCTTGCTGACATCGAAGCCGGCCTGGCCGCTGGCGATCACGTACAGCACGCCGCCGGCCACGATGGCGCCCAGCACTTGCGCGATGATGTAAGGCAGCAGCTGATTGGCGGGAAAACGGCCGCCGGCCCACAGGCCGATCGACACGGCCGGATTCAGGTGGCAGCCCGAGATGTGACCGATGGCGTAGGCCATGGTCAGCACCGTCAGGCCAAACGCCAGCGCCACGCCGGCAAAACCGATGCCCAGACCGGGAAAGGCAGCGGCCAGCACGGCGCTGCCGCAACCGCCCAGCACCAGCCAGAACGTGCCGAGGAACTCGGCTCCATATTGTTTCATGATGTATTCCTTTAAAGTGACGAGAAAACGTGCCAGGGACGACCAATCGGACCGCTCACCACCTTTGCCCGCGCCCGAGGGCGATGGCAAAGTACAGCACCAACAACGCACCGCACGCTGCAGAGCGCGCATAATGACATGTTGTCATTATCAATGCAACACTATTGCGTACAATAATGTTAATAGTTCTCTTGACACCAAAAGGTTGTTTTGATAATTCCTACGGCGCGGGACGGCGCATGTACTTGTGTGGCGCTTCCAGCGGCGCAAAACCAAAGCTTGCATACAGGCCATGCGCGTCATCGGTGCCCAGCATCCAGGCGACATCGCGCAAACGCGCGTCGCCCAGCACGCCAGCCACCATCTGCTTGCCATAGCCGCGCCCCTGGTATTGCGGCAGCACAAACACGTCGCGCAGATAGGCAAAATCCGTGTAATCGGTGATGACCCTGGCGAACGCCACTTGCTGGCCATCCACATAGCCGCCGAAACTGAGCGCGTTGGCGATGCCCTTGCGCACCGTCTCCAGCGTCACGCCCCGCTTCCAGTACGACTGCTCGCTCAGGTAGCGGTGGATCATGGGGAGATCCAGCTCGTCGCGCTCGCTGGAAATGCGCAGCGGCGCGTGCATCAGTTCTTGAGCAGCAAATCGGCCTCGGCGATGCTGGGCTCGCCGAAGTACACGGTGCGCGAGCCCCCCTTGCCATCGCTGCCCACATACACGCCCGTCATGCTGCGCTCGGCCGGGTCGTACAGGATGCTGTAGCGGTGGCCGCAATTGTGCGGCTCGCAGACACTGCTCAGCAGGCGCGCCTTGCCGTCGATCTCGACGGGCTTGAGCGGGGTGGCCACGCCATTCGGCACCCAGCGCTGGCGCTTCAGGCCAGCCTTTTTCAAGCCCACGTTGAAGGCATTGCGAAATGCGTAATCGGCCTTGTAGGCGTCGGGGAAATACGGGCAGGTGTGGCCCCCATCGCAGCTTTGCGCTTGTTCGATCAGCGACAATTTGGGCGTGCGGGCGTGCGCCGGCACGGCGGCCAGCGCCACGGCAGCGCCCAGGAACAGGGGCAGCAGCAAAGGTACGGACATGAAAGCTCCTAAAAACATCGAATAATGGGGGCAGCATAGCAGAATGGCATGCTTGCGCAACGGCATCACGGAGAACAGCGGATGCCGACGACCCCGTTGACCTTGCCTTCCGCCCAGCCCGTCTCGCGCCAGCGGTACACGCCGGGCGCGACGATGATCAACTGCCATTCCACCAGCTTGCCAGCGGCATTGCGGCGGGTTTCATTGTCATAGCGTAATGTCAGGCTGCGCGCCGTTTCCGCCACCACCGTGGCGGCAAAGCGGTTGGTTTCACCCAGCTTGCTTTTCCAAGTGCGGTCGCTGAAGATCGCCAGCCGCTGATGATCGTCAGACAGCTGCATGCGCGTAAAGTGCCGCGCTTCTTCGCAAACACTGCTTGTATTGACGCTGTCGGACCAGCTGCCGGACAGTTGCGCGGCATCGAAAGGAGTCGGGGTGGCGGCGACGGCCGCGCTCAGCAGCAAGGTTGCAAACATAGTTATCAAAGGAGAACGAAAAAAATGATCATGGCAGACGCAGCGCCAGGGTGATGCTCGACGGCAGCGCCGGCGTGCGCCGGTGCAAAGTCGCCTGCTCATAGGCATATGCCATCGCAATGAGGGGCATTTCGCCATGGGCCGGACCGATGAAGGACAAACCGACGGGCAAGCCGTGGACCACGCCGGCCGGCACCGTGATATGCGGCAAGACGGACTGCGCCTGCGCTACGCCATGACAGGTGGGCCCCACCAGCGCATCGAGCGCATGCGCGCGCAGCAAGGCCTCAATGCCACCGGGCCCGGAGGCGGGCGGCGGCTCGATCAGTTCGGCGCCCCGTTCGCGCAGCACCAGCAGGGCTTGCTCGATCACGGCATCGGTCTCCGCGCACACGCCGAACAGGCTGCGCGCCACGCCGATGCGGCGCCCATGCAAGCCGGCGGCATCGAGCACCGTGCCATCGGCCAGGCGTTCGCCCGTCAGGGCAGCGAGCAGCCAGGCCGCCTCGCGCACGCTGGGCGCCATCGGCCCGGCCGTGGCCGGCTCTGCGCCCTGCCCCGCGGCGGCCCTGCCCGTGGGCTTGATGGCCACCAGGCCGCAGTGTGAAGCCGGCGCGACGATGGAGCCGTCCGCCGCGCTGTCCACGGCCAGGATGGTCAGCCCGGCCCAGCTGGCACTGGCATGCGGCACGCTGACGGCGGCCCACTGGCGCAGATTGCTTTTGCCGATGATGACGGCGCCGGCCGCGCGCAAGCGTGCGGCCACAAAGGAATCGCAGCTGGCCTGCGTGGCCAGGGGCGCCTGCGTGCGCGTCTTCATGCGGTCGCCCGTGGCAATATTGTCGCGCAAGACGATGGGGATGCCATGCAAGGGGCCGCGCACCTTGTGCACCTGGCGCTCGCGGTCCATTTCCAGGGCAATTTTCAGTGCATCGGGATTGATTTCAATACCGGGATAGGCACGCGCGCCCGTGCTCGACAGTGAGCGGATGCGTGCCAAATACTGCGACGTCAGCGCATGGGAACTGAGCTTGCCTGCCTGCATCATCTGCTGTTGCGGCAACACGCCGGCATCGAGCAGATGGGCCATGGGGCTGGCTGGCGCCGTGGCGCGGGCCAGCACGGGACGCGACACGCGTGCCGGCGTGGCCGCGGCAGGCGTCACGCCCCGGTACGCGCCATTGCGCAACATATGACTACGCTGCATAGTATCTCCAGGGAACTTCAATATATCTAGCGCAACAATGTGCTAGGCATAGCATAGCAGTCCTTGCAACTCAATTGTTGCTGAATGGAATTATTTTTTAAGCAAAAAAAACGCTGCCCGAAGGCAGCGTTTCTTGATGGTCAAGCACTGGAGCAAGCCAGGCCGGCGTGTGCCGGACCCTGCGAGCCGCGCAGCGTGGCGATCTATCAGTTGCGTACGACACGCTTGTATTCGTTGGTACGGGTATCGATTTCGATGACGTCGTCCTGTGCCACGAACAGCGGCACTTGCACGGTGTGGCGGTGCGCGTCGATGGCGTTTTCGATCTTGGCTTCTTTCAGGACGTTGCCCGACGTGTTGCCCTTGACCGCTGGCTCCGAGTACACCACTTGACGGGCGATGGTCGTAGGCAGTTCTACGGAGATGGCCTTGCCGTCGTAGAAAATGGCTTCGCATTCCATGCCATCTTTCAGGTAGTTCAGCGCTTCGCCCAGATTTTCTTCTTCGATTTCGTACTGGTTGTACTCGGCGTCCATGAAGACGAACAGCGGGTCGGCGAAGTACGAATACGTCACTGGCTTTTTATCCAGAACAACAACGTCAAACTTGTCGTCGCCGCGGAACACGTTTTCCATCGGGGTGTTCGTCAGAAGATTTTTCATCTTCCATTTGTAGGTGAAGCCCGTGCGGCTCGAACCGTTGACATCAGAACGCAACACGATCATTGGCTTGCTGTCGACCATGATGATATTGCCAACACGAATTTCTTTTGCGGGTTTCATAGGAATGTACGTAAAAAGTGGGGTTGCATGAAGACCATCTGCCGCCTGTGCGCCATCGGCGCCGCAAGCTTGCGTTTGATCGGTTAAAAATACGTTAGAAATAACCGGGCATTTTACCTTAATTTTGGGCAAGCGCCTATCTCGTCGCGCCAGCGAACGCCAGCAAGTTACTTGCCAGATCGCCATTAGCCTGCATCTGCTGCCGCCAAGCCTGCGCGCGCGCGCGGATGCGCGGCAGATCGGCCCGCAATGCAGGCCACAGCTGCGTCCACGGCACGGCGTCCGCGCTGGCGCCATTCCAGGCCAGGGCCGCCTGCACGAGACTGGTTATCGGCCCTTCCCCGTCCACCGCATAGCGCCGCAGGAAGGCGCGCAATTTCACGTGGTGCAGGTTTTCATCCTGCAGGTAGATATGCCAGAGAAAAGGCAGGCCCGCCCATTGCGCGCGCACGAAGGAATCTTCGCCGCGCACGAAGTTGACGTCGCAAGCCCACAGCAGGCGGTCGTAATCGTCCTGCGGCACGAACGGCAGCACGCGTACGGTGAGCGCGCCGCGCGTGCGCGCCGCCCCGGCGACAGCCGCATCGTCGCCGATAAATGCCTGAACGGCATCGAACGCGACGCCTTCCGGCACCAGGCACGTCACGGGCTCGCTGCCCGCCTGCCACACGGAAAACAGCTCGGCGGCGGGGGCGGACGGGTAGCAGAACAGCGATACCTTCAAGGCCGACATCTGCGCCGCCGTCACGCCGAATTGCCCCAGGAATGCCGCCATGGCCCCCGTATCGGCCTGGAATGCCAGCCTGTTCTCGTCCAGCGCCGCTTCGCGCAGCAAGCCGCCCGTCTTGTCCGTGAAGCCGGGAAAGAAGAAATGCTTGGTCATGCCGTGGCGCGGCGAGGTCAGCGCGTGGCAGCCCTCGACCCACTCTTCCGCCGTCAAGCCTTCCAGGTTCAGCCACACCGGCTGCGGCGCGCACTGCGCCATGGCGGCGATATAGCCGGGCGGAATGTCGCAGGCAAAGAACTCGATGACGATATCGGCGACATCGGCGGGCGCAAACACGCCATCCTGGCCGCGCCAGTGGCGCACCATGACGCCGGACACCTGCTGCTGCGCCGCCGCCACGTCGATCGCGGGGCAAATGCGCCGGAAACTCGGCAAATCGTCGACCCACAGGGTCACGGCCACGCCGTGCTCGCCGCTCAACTGCCGCGCCAGACGCCAGCAAATGCCGATATCGCCGTAGTTGTCGACGACTTTGCAGAAGATGGCCAGAGATGGCGCGCGATCGCTAGGTAATGGCATGGGCAGGCAAGAAAAGAAGGGGGAAGCTGGCAAACAACAAAAAAGCCGCGCTGTTACCAGGCGGCTTTGTTGTTGGCTGATTCAGCCGGTCTGGCGTCCCCAAGGGGATTCGAACCCCTGTACTCACCGTGAAAGGGTGATGTCCTAGGCCTCTAGACGATGGGGACAGAAAATCTGTCCTGGATGCGCTGCCTTGCATCCCGACCTGTTACTACTTGCGAATCTGGCGTCCCCAAGGGGATTCGAACCCCTGTACTCACCGTGAAAGGGTGATGTCCTAGGCCTCTAGACGATGGGGACAGAAATCTGTCCTGAATGCACTATTTGCATCCTGACCCGGTACCGCAGCAATATTGCAGAAACAAAAAAAGCCTGACTTGTCAGGCCCGTTCAGCACTGCACTCACTTTACAACTAAATCCTGGCGTCCCCAAGGGGATTCGAACCCCTGTACTCACCGTGAAAGGGTGATGTCCTAGGCCTCTAGACGATGGGGACCTGTGCTGGTTTTACTCTCAGCGGACTCTTCGTTGAAGGCTTTGCTTAGCCCCTCAAAAAAGCGTGCGCGAAGTTTAACACGAAGCGATTCACGAAATCAACTGCTGGCCTTCTTTTTTCCGCCTTATTTGAATCATCGCCCCCTATGGGGACAGGATGATGGCAGGAAGATATGGAAGCGGCGGCACGCCAGGCACGCAGAAAAAAACCGCGCCAGACGTCTGGCGCGGCAAAAGCATTCATTAACGCAAGATATCGTCCGTACTGGCGATGCGCACGTCATGCATCTGGCCCAGATACGCCTCCAGATAGCCCTTGTGGGAGGCGCCGACGATGACCAGGGTGCGCATGCCCGGGCGCGCCGCCATGATTTCGCGGATGTTCGATGCCATGCGCAAGTTGCGCACTTCCCAGGAGGCCACGTAGTTGCGGCCGTAACGCTGCGGCGACGGCTCTTCCAGCGCCGCGCCAAAATCGCCGCGGAAGGCCAGATCCGCCTCTGCGCGTCCGTTATAGGCGCGGTAAACCGCCAGCACACCGGCGGGCGTATTCAATTGCCCTTCAAACCCGGCATGAATGCGCCTGCGCTCGGCAGAAAAGGAATTATCCCAGGCCGCCCTGATCGCCTTGGCATACGCCTTTTCATCGTCAACAGGCATATCGGACGTATGGTCATCCATGCCGTGCACCCGCTCGTGCCCGCTCTTCGCCGCCAGCACGGCAGCAATCTGATAGCTCTCGTTGCGCTGCCCCAGCAGGGAATTGAGGTCCGCGGCCAGGGGTTCGCTCACGCCGTCACCGGCGCGCCGCTCATCAACAGGCAGGCGCAGCCATTGCACCAGCGCCGATGCACGCTCGCCACCGGCCAGGAACAGGGAGGCCAACGTGCGCCGCTGGGCGGCGGACGGCGCCGCGGGCCAGGCGGCCAGCAAACGCTCCGCCTGCGCCGTGGCCGCCACCGCATCGAGCCCCGTAGCGGCCCGCGCGACGGCAGTATCATAGCAATAGACTTTCACCGTATCGCCATAGCGCTGCGGATAGGCGCGCAAGTAAGCGCATTGCAAGCCCGAAAGCGCCTCGATGGCGATCGCGTCCGGCCGCCAGCCCGCCAGGCGCTCGTTGAGCAAGCTCAATTGAGACGGATCAAACGATTTTGGCAATTGCGCCAAATGGGGGGAACCGAGCACCAGCACGTCATTGAACGGCCCCTTTTGCAACTTCAGCGCACCGGGGTCGAATTTCGCCGCAGGCGGCGCCTCCGCATGCGCGGGAATATGCATGATGGTGGCAAGAAAAAAACTGGCAAATAAGCGGTGCATCCTGTCTCCTGAATGTAATGGTCCATTTTTAATGGCAGGCCATGCAAAATTGAACCTGCCCGCCAACTGTAACCGCTCCGAAAATCACTGTCAGTTATAGCCAAGCAACCAATAGAAACAAAAAAAGCCGCCTGGGGCGACTTTGATGTATTTCCATTCCCACTCCATTGCCAAACGCAAGCGGGATCGAACATTCACCTCTTGCTTGCCATACCAACACCGCCACAGTTAAACCATATTCCCCTGAAAGCCATAACAACAAATGCCTCGGAAATAAAAAAAGCCACCCAAGGCGACTTTGACTTATTCACTTCTATTTACCACCCGTTTCTGCGCTGCTGGTGGAGGTTTGCGGGACTAACTCTGACATCTTGCGCAAAAATCGTTGACGCAAATAAAAAAAGCCGCTCGAGGCGACTTTGATTACCATGTGATTTCTGCGCTGTTGGTGGAGGTAAGCGGGATCGAACCGCTGACCTCTTGCATGCCATGCAAGCGCTCTCCCAGCTGAGCTATACCCCCCGGGCGCAGAAACACTGCTACTTCTTCACAACCACAACACCAGACTGAACTGGCGTCCCCAAGGGGATTCGAACCCCTGTACTCACCGTGAAAGGGTGATGTCCTAGGCCTCTAGACGATGGGGACCTCGGTACTACAGTTTTACCACCTTACTTCTGCGCTGTTGGTGGAGGTAAGCGGGATCGAACCGCTGACCTCTTGCATGCCATGCAAGCGCTCTCCCAGCTGAGCTATACCCCCCGGGCGCAGAAATAATAAAAGCCGCACTTGGCGACTTTGTTCCACTACTTGCTTTCCATCCAGATTCCGCTTTTTACGGGCCTGAACTTACAACAATCAGTACAAACAACTGCCACTACTATACCACAACTACCTGGCGTCCCCAAGGGGATTCGAACCCCTGTACTCACCGTGAAAGGGTGATGTCCTAGGCCTCTAGACGATGGGGACCGCGGAACTTCCAGACAACAACTGCACCACTTCAACGACTAACAAAACCTGACTGCGATTTTGCTGCTGGTGGAGGTAAGCGGGATCGAACCGCTGACCTCTTGCATGCCATGCAAGCGCTCTCCCAGCTGAGCTATACCCCCGTTGGTGCAGAAACAAGAGTATAGCAAAGAAGTTTCACTCTGCAAATACCCTTTTTCGTCTATGAGCAACTTTTCATAGGGGCGGTTTCTGCACCGCATTTACACGCTCAATTCGGCGCGGCGATTACAGCCACTTTGCCAGGCGCGCCAGCACGGTCTCGCGGCCGAAGATCACCACCACCTGGTCGATGGCCGGCGTCTGCAGCTGGCCCGTCAGGATCAGGCGCAAAGGCATGGCCAGCAGCGGCATCTTGATGGTGTTCGCGGCCAGCACTTCCTTGATCATGGCGGCCACGGCTTCCTTGCTCCACTCCACCGTGGCGATGCGTTCGGCAAACTGCGCCAGCACGGGTTTGATGGCGTCCGTGATGTGCTGCGCGGCCAGTTCCGCTTCCGGCTGCGGCTCGCGGAAGAACAGCATCGAGGCGGCCGCCAGTTCATTGACGGTGTTGGCGCGCTCTTTCATCATGCCCAGCACTTGCGCCAGGTCCGGCGCGCCTTCGAAGACGGCGCCGGCGGCCAGCATTTGCGGGCGCGCCAGGTCGGCCAGGCGGGCATTGTCGGCCTGCTTGATATAGTGGTTGTTCAGCCAGGCCAGTTTTTCATTGTTGAACTGGGCCGCCGATTTCGACAGGTGGTTCAGGTTGAACCACTCGCAGAACTGCTCGGTCGAGAACACTTCATCGTCGCCATGGCTCCAGCCCAGGCGCGCCAGGTAGTTCAGCATCGCTTCCGGCAGGAAGCCCTGCGCCGGGTAGTCCATCACGCTGACGGCGCCATGGCGCTTCGACAGCTTCTCGCCATCCGCGCCCAGGATCATCGGCAGGTGGCCATACAGGGGCAGCGGTGCGCCGATGGCGCGCAGGATGTTGATCTGGCGCGGGGTGTTGTTGACATGGTCGTCGCCGCGGATCACGTGGGTAATCTGCATGTCCCAGTCATCGACGGCCACGCAGAAGTTGTACGTTGGCGTGCCGTCCGGGCGGGCGATCACCAGGTCGTCCAGCTCGCGGTTGGAAATCGTGATCGTGCCCTTGACCACGTCGTCCCAGCTGACGTCGCCGTCGAGCGGGTTCTTGAAGCGCACGACGGGTTTGCGGTCAGCCGGCACGGCAGGCAGGGTCTTGCCCGGTTCCGGACGCCAGGTGCCGTCGTAGCGCGGTTTTTCGCCGGCGGCGCGCATGCGCTCGCGCATCGCTTCGACTTCTTCCTGCGACGAGTAGCAATGGTAGGCCGTGCCCTCCGCCAGCATCTGCGCCACCACTTCGCGGTAGCGGTCCATGCGCTGCATCTGGTAGAACGGGCCTTCGTCGTGATCCAGGCCCAGCCACTTCATGCCCTCGATGATGGCTTGCACGGCTTCCGGCGTCGAACGTTCCACGTCCGTGTCTTCGATGCGCAGCACGAAGGTGCCGCCGAAGTGGCGGGCATACGCCCAGCTGTACAAAGCGGTGCGGGCGCCGCCCAGGTGCAGATAGCCGGTCGGGCTGGGAGCGAAACGGGTACGGACAGGAGTAGCAGTGGTGGTCATCGAAGTAATCAGGCTTAAATTAAGAAAACACCATTTTACTCTGTTGACCGCCGCCGCTCCACCGCTGCGCCTAGAGCAGCTGCAAGCGCCGCTTGACGGCGTCCGCCTGCGCCTGCAGCGCCTGCTCGAACAGGGCGACCAGTTGCGACAGGGGCCGGTGCAGGGGCTTGACCAGATTCACCGTGAACGGCAAGGACACGGCAAAGCGGCGGATCTGCAAGCCCTGTCCCGCATAGTCGAGCGCCGTGAGCGGATTGACGATGGCCAGTCCCACGCCTTCGCGCACCATGGCGCAGACGGAGGCGGCGCTGTGCGTATCGAGCGCCATGCGCCGCTCCACGCCAGCCTGCGCGAAGATGGCGTCGATCTGCTGGCGGTAAGGGTCGACGGCGGCTAGGCTGATGAAAGGCTGGCCCGCGAAGTCCGCCGGCTGCAGCACGGCTTTCGCCGCCAGATCGTGGCCGTCGGGCAGCACGCACACTTCATCGACGGACATCAGGGTACTCAATGTGGTGCCCGGCGGCGCGCTGCCCACTTCCGTCAGGCCGATATCGTGGCGCTGCGCCGACAGCCACTCTTCCAGCAGCGGCGACTCCTGCGGCGTGATGCTGATGCTCACCTTGGGAAAGTCGGCGACGAAGCGCTTGCACGCCTGCGGCAGCAGCGACTGGGAAAACACGGGCAGGCAGGCGATCGACAGCTGCCCCTGGTCGAACTGGCGCAGGGCCGCCGCCGTGCTGACGATGCGCTCCAGGCCGAAATACGCGCGCTGCACTTCCGCGAACAGCTGCAGCGCCTGGGCCGTGGGGCGCAACCGCCCCCGCTCGCGCTCGAACAGGGTCAGGCCCGTCAGATGCTCGAGGCGCGCCAGCTCGCGGCTGACGGTGGGCTGCGACGTGTGCAGCATGGCGGCGGCGGCCGTCACGCTGCCCGTCGTCATGATGGCCCGGAAGACTTCGATATGGCGCAGGGAGATAGTCATACCCATATCATAAATGAATAAGGTAGGTTTAAATGGATATTTTATATTCGAAGCGCAATCGGCCATCATGCAGTCACTCCCCCATTCCCCCGAAAGCACACGATGAAGCCCGTCACCGACCAGACCCTCGCCAAACTCGCCCAGGAACACGGCACGCCGCTGTGGGTATATGACGCGGCCACCATCCGCGCGCGCATCGCCCAGCTGGCCCAGTTCGACACCGTGCGCTTTGCGCAAAAGGCCAATTCGAACATCCATCTGCTCGCGCTGATGCGCGAAGCGGGCGTGCACGTGGACGCCGTCTCGCTGGGCGAGATCGAGCGCGCGCTGCAGGCGGGCTTTACGCCGGCGCAAACGAATGGCGCCGCCGGCCTGGTATTCACCTGCGACCTGTTCGACCGCGCCACCCTGGCGCGCGTGGCGGCGGCGAAGATCGAAGTCAATTGCGGCTCCGTCGACATGCTGCGCCAGCTGGGGCCCGTGTCGCCCGGCCACCGCGTCTGGCTGCGCATCAATCCCGGCTATGGCCATGGCCATAGCAACAAGACGAATACGGGCGGCGAAAACAGCAAGCACGGCATCTGGCATGAAGAGCTGCCGGAGGCGCTGGCCGTCATCCGCGCGCATGGCCTGCACCTGGTGGGCCTGCACATGCACATCGGCTCGGGCGTCGACTACAGCCACCTGGAAACCGTCTGCGGCACCATGGTCGAGCTGGTAAAAAACATGGGCCACGACCTGGAAGCCATTTCCACGGGCGGCGGCTTGTCCGTGCCCTACCGCGAAGGCGAGCAGCCCGTCGACACGGACCACTACTTCCAGTTGTGGGACGCGGCGCGCAAGCAGATCGAGGCGCACCTGGGCCACCCCGTGCACCTGGAAATCGAACCGGGCCGCTTCCTGGTGGCCGACGCGGGCCTGCTGGTGGCCGAAGTGCGCGCCACCAAGCAAATGGGCGGCAACCACTTCACCTTGCTCGATACGGGCTTCAATGAACTGATGCGCCCCGCCATGTACGGCAGCTACCATGAAATGTCGGTGATTGCGCATGACGGCCGCGCGCTGGACGCGCAGCGCGCCACCGTGGTCGGCGGCCCCCTGTGCGAATCGGGCGACGTATTTACCCAGCGCGACGGCGGCGTGGTGGAAACCCGGCTGCTGCCGGCAGCGCAGGTGGGCGACCATGTCGTCTTCGAAGGTGCGGGTGCGTATGGCGCATCGATGTCGTCGAACTACAACAGCCGTCCCCATGCGGCCGAATACCTGGTCGACGGCGAGCAATCCCGCCTGATCCGCCGCCGCCAGACGGTGGCCGAGCTGATCGCGCTGGAACAGTTGTAACACCTTGCCCCGTGCGGGCATGCGCATCTGCTAACATCGGGGCAACCCGATGAAAGCCCGCCATGCCCGTCCAAGTATTTCCCTCGCGCAGCGCCGCCCTGCTGCTGCCGCTGCTGCTGTCCGCCCTTCTCGCCGGCTGCGCTGCGCTGCCTTCGCTGGACGGCCGCATCCCCTCCAGCGTCATCACCGATACAGGGCACACCCAGCTGGCCACGGCCATTGCACCCCTGGTGGCGCAGCACCCGGGCGTCTCCGGCATCTACCCGCTGGTCGACGGGCGCGACGCCTTTGCCGCGCGCGCCCTGCTGGCCGCTGCGGCCCAGCGCAGCCTGGACGTGCAGTACTACATCTGGCACAAGGACATCACGGGCACCCTGCTGTTCGACGCCCTGCGCCAGGCCGCCGAGCGGGGCGTGCGCGTGCGCCTGCTGCTCGACGATAACAACACGGCGGGACTGGACCAGACCCTGGCCATGCTGGGCAAGCAGCGCAACCTGGAAATCCGCCTGTTCAATCCCTTCGTGCCCCGCGCGCCGCGCGCGCTGGCCTTTGCCACGGATTTTTCCCGCCTCAACCGGCGCATGCACAACAAATCGTTCACGGCCGACAACCAGGCCACCATCGTGGGCGGACGCAATGTGGGCGATGAATATTTTGGCGCGGCCGGCGACGTGCTGTTCGCCGACCTGGACGTGCTGGCCGTGGGCCCCGTCGTCGACGAGGTCTCGCATGAATTCGACCGCTACTGGAACAGCGCCTCGGCCTACCCGGCCAGCCTGCTGCTGACCAGCCCCGTCGATGGCGACGCGGCCACCATCGCCGCCGAGGCGGACCGCATCGACGATACGCAGGCGGCCGAGGCCTACGTGCAGGCGCTGCGCACCTCGCCCTTCGTCAGGCAGATGATGGAACGCACCCTGCCCTTCGAATGGGCAAAGACGCGCATGGTCAGCGACGATCCGGCCAAGGTGCTGGACAAGGCACGGCCAGGCACGGGGGTGGCGGAAAACCTGCAGAATCTGCTGGGCGTGCCGGAAAAGGAAGTCGACCTGGTATCGCCGTATTTCGTGCCCGGCAAAGCCGGCACCCAGGCCTTTGCCGACCTGGCGAGAAAAGGCGTGGGCGTGCGCATCCTGACGAATGCGCTGGAAGCGACCGACGTGGCGGCCGTGCATGCGGGCTATGCGAAGTGGAGAAAGCCGCTGCTGGAAGCGGGCGTGCTGCTGTATGAATCGCGCCGCTCGTGGGAACAGGGCGACGCGCGCGAACAACCGGGCCGCTTCGGCAGCTCCGCATCGAGCCTGCATGCGAAGACCTTTGCCGTCGACGACCGGCGCATCTTTGTCGGCTCGTTCAATTTCGATCCGCGCTCGATCGAGCTGAACACGGAAATGGGCCTCGTCATCGACAGCCCCGTGCTGGCCAGCCAGCTGGGCCTAGCCATGCGCACCACAATCCCGCAGCGCGCCTACCAGGTGCTGCTTGGCGACGACGGCACGCTGTACTGGATCGCCCGCGACGCCGGCGGCGGCACCACGCGCTACGACACGGAACCGGGCGCCAGCGTGTGGAAGCGCATGGGGGTGGCGATACTGTCGGTGCTGCCGATTGATTGGCTACTGTAAAGCACGCAGCCTATGTCATTTCCCGCGAAATGGCCGACAATATTTAAGGTCGGGGTATGGTTTCTCACCATCAAAAAATATCATTCTCAAACCAATAACCGTATCTGAGTAGTGACAATAAAAATTGGGATAATCCGGTACTGGCAACAGAGGTGGCGCCGGTGTGGTCTCAAGCCGGAACATCGTGCTCTGTAATCGGACGACCTCGGACAAGCGCACGGTCTTGCGCGTACTTTCATTCGGGAGATCAGCATCCCGTAAAACCGTGCGCGGTTGACCAAAATCTGACTGACCTACCACGCTGGAGCTGAGGTAAAACAGTTTCATCGGTTTACGCAAAATAGCATTAAACTGATCGCTGTCCTCAAAGTTCAATATATCAAGCGGGGCGAAATCGGCCTGCAGATCCTTTCGGCAGTCTGATTCATACTCCGCAAATACCCATATATTATCGGCATCAAAGACAATAAGGCGTGGTACAGGCTCATCCGTGCTACATAATGCGTTTGGCCGCAAATCGATTGCAACAACACCAGCGTCGTTTCCTTCCAGTGATCGGCGCTCGTCACCACCAAACCCAGGCCGAAGCAAATATATTTTGCGTGATTCTTCTTTAACAAGACTAACTGCACGATACGTCGTGTTGGCATAGGCCGAAAGCATTGGTTGAAACTGCAACTTGCCGGGATGCCACACGCTCACTCTGTAGCGACCTATCTCATGCCAATCCGGCTTCTGCGGTCGCTCCATCACCCAAAAACCCGGCGGGTCACATTTTGGCGGCACTTCACTATGCTCACATTTGTTATAGGCATGCAGATCAAGCCCGTTGCTCAGACTTAGCCACGGCTTGTCGGCCTTCAAGGGAACGGCATAATAATAGTCATATGAGGCATGATCGAAGTGTGGCACGACGCACCCCGGCAGCAAAATCCACATCAATGCCATACAACAACATTTGAATAGTGAACTGTTCATTGACGTCCTCATCGTGAAATAAAGAAATTTCACTATCCGTCAAGAACTTTGCGTGCCTATTGATATTTGTCGACTTACAACTCTTAAATCAATAAAAAAACAGGCTTCCGTGAAAACGCAAGCCTGGCCTTTACATCAACGATACACCTCTATGCCTGAACTACCGCACCACCTCCATCAACACCCGCCCTTCCGACGCCGACGGCTGGCGCACGCGCAGCAGGTGCGCCAGGGTCGGGGCGATGTCGACCACTTCCGCGTACTGGCCATAGGCACCCGGCTTGATCCAGCGCGGGCCGAACACCATCAGCGGCACGTTCGTGTCATACGTGTACGGCGTGCCGTGCGAGGTGCCGCCTACGCCCTTACCGAAGTACCAGGCCGGTTTCGTGACGACCATCAGGTCGCCCGACAGCTGGCGGTTCCAGGCGCGGCGCATCAGGGTATCCATGCGCGTGGCCACGGCCCCCGTTTCCATCTGCGTGCGCGTGTAGACTTGCGCCAGGCCGTCCTGCTGCAGCAGGAAGCGGGCCGCCGCGTCTTCCAGGGCGGCGCGCTGGATGCCGCTCTTTTCCGCCAGCGCGTAATCGAGATAGATATTCGGCAGCGACGATACGGTGACCAGCTTATCCACGCCCAGGGTCGTGGCCAGGTGCTGGTTCAAGGCATCGACCAGTTTCGCGCCGTCGATGCGCTTGGCGGAAAAACCGCCGCGCGCTTCCGTAAATTCCGGCACGTTGGCAAAGCCATGGTCGGCCGTCAGCACCACCAGCACGTTGTCCATGCCGACTTTTTTATCGAGGTCGGCAAAGAAGCCGGCCAGCATGCGGTCCAGGCGCTGCAGGTGGTCGTGCGACATCTTGCTTTCCGGGCCGTAGGCATGGTTCACGTAATCGTGCGCGGACAGGCTCACGCCCAGGATATCGGGCACGCCAGCCGGGTTGCGGCCCAGGTTCTCGCCATCGATGGCGGCGCGGGCAAATTCCAGGGTCAGCTCGTCGAGGAAGGGGCCGGCCTTCAGGCGGCTGTAGTATTCGCCATCGAGCTTGCCGCTGTCGCTGTAATAGGCAAACGGGAAGGTGTTGCGCGTGCCCGGCTTGGCCGCCACGAGGTCGTCGCGCGCATCGTTGACGTAGGCCCCGTCGGCCAGCAGCGGCGTCCAGCTCTTGCCGTAATAGCGGTCCTGCGGCCTAGCGGCCTGGTAGCGCCGCACCCACTGCGGGTGCTGCTGCATATAGTAGGTGCTGCTGGCGAAATTGCCCGTCTTTTCCATGTACATGTACGCCGTACCCGTTTTCCCGGCCAGCAGGATGGCGCCGCGGTCCTTGCCCGACACGGTGACGACCTTGGCCTTGTCGCCCGTGGAATAGCGCAGCTCGTCGCCCAGGGTGCTCACGCGCAGCTTGACCGGCGACGTGCCGTCGTCGGGCTGCGTTTCTTCGCCGATGTAATGGAAATTGCCGTCCTCGGTGCAGTACACGGATTTCTTCGTGACGGGATCGATCCAGTTATTGCCGATCACGCCGTGCTGGTAAGGATAGGCGCCCGACAGCACGGCCGAATGGCCGATGGCCGTCACCGTGATGCCATGCGCCTGGTGCGCATCGCTGAACCACGCGCCCTGCTCCAGCAGGCGGCGGAAGCCGCCCTGGCCGAACTGGTCGCGGTAGCGCGTCACCTGTTCCTGCGGCAAACCGTCCACCACCAGCACCACCACCAGCTTCGGCTGCGCCACACCGGCAGAAGCAGCAGGAACGGCCTTGGCCGCATGTGCCTGGCTCGCCGCCATGCCAGCCACCAGCAGCAGCGCCTGCGCCAGTTGCCGGGAAAGGGAGAAATGTTTCGTCATATCCGCTCGTTTATCAGAACTCGTTATTGGAATGCCATCGGGATGCCATACCTTGGCCACCGGGCAGCATACGCCGACTATATGACGTAACGATGACAATAAGCAATATTATGAAAAAGGCCGGACTCCTGCGGGAATCCGGCCTGTCGCGGTGTTGCGCGGAATGGCTGGGCGGCTACTTGACCGTCACCTTGATACTTTTGCTCAACTCCGGCCCATACGACTGGTGCGCGCCGTTGGCGAACTGCATGGTCAAGGTGTACTGGCCCGGCGGCAAGGTCACGTCCGTTTCCGTCTGCCCTTTGCCGAAATGCAAATGTTTGTCGTCCATGGGGATCATCTCGCCCGCCTTCATCGGTCCCATATTGATAAGCAGATGATGGTGGCCCGTCTTGGCCGTCATGTCGCCGGCCGGCTTGACGTCCATGCCGCTGACGGCAAATTTCACTTTGAACGGGCTGCTCACGGTCGCGCCATCGACGGGCTCGACAAACGAGACGGATTGGGCGAAGGCGCTGGCGGCCAGCAGGCTGCCCGCGATCACGGCTGCGGCTTGGCGCAGGAATACGGTGGTCAATTGCATGATGTCTCCTCTTGTTTAATATAACAACACGGACTGCATGAAACCATATTCCTGCCGGTCGTGGCGCCGGGGAAGAGTGCATCCAATGGCACCACGGTGGTCTTGAAAACCGTAGCGAGCAAGCTCAATATCGGGTTGAGTAACGCAACCGTACTTTAGTACGGTGAGTAACGCCGACCCGAAAGTGAGCTGCGCAGTAGGTTTGCAAGGCCACCCAGCCGCTAATCGTTCTTGATGACGATGCTCGGGAACTTGCTCGTCATATCCTTGGCCTTTTCCGCCACCTTGATCGCAATGGTGCGGGCGATCTGCTTGTAGATGACGGCGACGGGGCCTTCCGGCTCGGCCACGACGGTCGGCGTACCGGAATCCGTCTGCTGGCGGATGGCCATGGTCAGCGGCAAGGCGCCGAGGAATTCCACGCCGAAGTCCGCGCACATCTTCGCGCCGCCGCCGGCGCCGAAGATTTCTTCCGCATGGCCGCAGTTCGAGCAGATGTGCGTGCTCATGTTTTCCACCACGCCGAGGATGGGAATGCCGACTTTCTCGAACATTTTCAAGCCCTTGCGCGCGTCCAGCAGCGCGATGTCCTGCGGCGTGGTCACAATCACGGCGCCCGTGACGGGCACTTTCTGCGACAGGGTCAATTGAATGTCGCCCGTGCCTGGCGGCATGTCGACGATCAGGTAATCGAGATCACGCCAGTTGGTCTGGTCCAGCAACTGCTGCAAGGCTTGGGTGACCATGGGGCCGCGCCATACCATCGGCTCGTCCGGATCGATCATGAAGCCGATCGACGACACTTGCAGGCCGTGGTTTTCCATCGGTTCCATGCTCTTGCCATCGAGCGTCTTCGGCTGGCCGCCAATGCCCAGCATCATCGGCTGCGACGGGCCATAGATATCGGCGTCCAGCATGCCGACGGTGGCGCCTTCGGCGGCCAGGGCCAGGGCCAGGTTGACGGCCGTGGTCGATTTGCCAACACCGCCCTTGCCGGACGCGACGGCGATGATGTTTTTCACGTTGCTCATCGGCTTCAAGCCGCGCTGCACCGTGTGCGAAATGATCTTCGACGACACGCCCACGCTGACGTTGCCCACGCCCGGCAGCACGCGCAGCGCGGCCAGCACGGATTTGCGGATCAGGTCGATCTGGCTCCTGGCGGGGTAGCCCAGTTCGATGTCGAGGGAAATATCATTGCCGTCGACCTTCAGATTCTTGACGGTTTTACTGGAAACGAAATCTTTATGTGTATTTGGATCAATAACCTGGGCCAGCGCGGCCTTGACGTCTTCTACTGTGATGCTCATGTAAATCTCCGTGTGTACTACATATATGCAATACGCGCAGTCTAGCGCAAATTTGCATGGCGCGATGGCGGCAAAAGCATCACTTGCCAGCGCTGCATCTGCTCATATTGCCTTTCCGCTGTTAAAATGACCTATTATCCATCCCAAAAGTGCATCAATCATGACTCGCAAGCTGTTCGTCACCACTGCCCTGCCTTACGCAAACGCCGCTTTTCACATTGGCCACATCATGGAATACATCCAGGCCGATATCTGGGTCCGGTTCCAGCGAATGCAACGCGATGGCGCAGCCGGCCGTGAAGTGCACTTTGTGGGCGCCGATGATACGCATGGCACGCCCATCATGATCGCCGCCGAAAAGGAAGGCATCACGCCGCAGCAATTCGTCGCCAACATCGCCGCCGGCCGCGCCCAGTACCTGGACGGCTTCCATATCGCCTTCGACAACTGGTATTCGACCGACTCGCCGGAAAACGTCGACCTGTCGCAATCGATCTACCGCAAGCTGCGCGATACGGGCCTGATCGTCACGAAAACCGTCGACCGCTTCTTCGACCCCGTGAAAGGCATGTTCCTGGCCGACCGCAACATCAAGGGCGAATGCCCGAAATGCGGCGCCAAGAACCAGTACGGCGACAATTGCGAAGTGTGCGGCGCCGCCTACCAGCCGACCGACCTGGTCAATCCGTTCTCCGTCTTCACCAATGCGACGCCCGTGATGAAGCCGTCGGAACAGTATTTCTTCAAGCTGTCCGACCCGCGCTGCTTCGAATTCCTCAAGGATTGGCTCAACACGCCAGGCCGCCTGCAGCCTGAAATGGTCAACAAGGTCAGCGAATGGCTGGGCGAAGCGGGCGAAAAGCTGGCCGACTGGGATATCTCGCGCGATGCGCCCTATTTCGGCATCCCGATTCCCGATGCGCCGGGCAAGTTCTTCTATGTGTGGATGGACGCGCCCGTCGGCTACCTGGCCAGCCTGAAAAACTATTGCGACAAGAAAGGCCTCGATTTCGACGCCCTGCTGAACGATCCTGCCACGGAACAAATCCACTTCATCGGCAAGGACATCGTGTCCTTCCATTTGCTGTTCTGGCCCGCCATGCTGAAATTTGCCGGCCATCCGGTGATCGACAAACTGAAAGTCAATGTTCACGGCTTCCTGACGGTCAACAACGAAAAGATGTCGAAATCGCGCGGCACGGGCATTTCGCCGCTGCGCTACCTGGACCTGGGCATGAACCCGGAATGGCTGCGCTACTACATCGCCTTCAAGCTGAACTCGAAAGTGGAAGACCTGGACTTCAACGGCGACGATTTCGTGGCCCGCGTAAACAGCGACCTGATCGGCAAATACGTGAACATCGCCAGCCGCTGCGCCGGCTTCATCGCCAAGCGTTTCGACGGCAAGCTGGCGTCGACGCTGTCGGAAGGCGCGCAAAGCTGGATCAACCGCGCGCTGACGGTGGACGTCAACGGCGTCATCGTCGAGCGCCAGGCCAGCATCGCCGCGCACTTCGAGAACCGCGAATTCGGCAAGGCCTTGCGCGAAATCATGGAAATCGCCGACATCACCAACCAGTATGTCGATGAAAACAAACCGTGGATCCTGGCCAAGGATGCGGACAAGACGGCCGAGCTGCACGACGTGTGCACCACGGCCCTGATCCTGTTCCGCCAGCTGACGATCCTGCTGTCGCCGGTGCTGCCGGGCGTGGCGAAGAACGTGGCCTCGTTCCTCAACGACGCCGAATTCACCTGGGCCGACACGCAAGTGTTCGGCGACGCCGTCTCGAACAGCATGCTGGGCCGCACCATCGGCGCCTACAGCCATTTGATGACGCGCATGGATGCAAAGATGATCGAAGCGCTGTTTGACGCGCCGCAAGCGGCCGCCGTGGCGGCACCGGCGGCCGACGCCGCCAACGACGCTGCACCAGCGCCGGTTGCGGAAACACCGGCTTCCGCCATCGAGGAACTGGCGCCCGAGATCAAGATCGACGACTTCCTCAAGGTCGACCTGCGCATCGCCAAGATCGTCAACTGCGAACTGGTGGACGGCTCCGACAAATTGCTGCGCCTGACCCTGGATGCGGGCGAAGGCCGTTTGCGCAACGTCTTCTCGGGTATCCGCTCGGCCTACCAGCCGGAAGAGCTGATCGGCAAGCTGACGGTGCTGGTGGCCAACCTGGCGCCGCGCAAGATGAAGTTCGGCATTTCCGAAGGCATGGTCATGGCTGCGTCCGCCGCCGACGAGAAGGCGAATCCGGGTATCTACATCCTGAACCCGTGGCCAGGCGCCGAACCTGGCATGCGCATCCGTTAAGGACAGACAGGAACCGATGATGAATATCGTGGTGCGCGAAGCAACAAATGCCGATGCACAGCTGATAGCCGACCTGACCCGCGCCGCGTGGGCCGGCAAGGTGGCCGCCTCGTCCAGTGGACACCACGAGACGGCGCAGCAGGTGGAAGAGCAATTGCGCCACGGCGGCGGTTTTCTGTTGCTGATCGACGACATTCCAGCCGGCTCGCTGCGCTGGATGCCGCTCGACAGCGATCCCGCCATCTGGAAGATTTCACGCATGGGCGTGCTGCCCGCCTACCGGGGCAGCCACGTTTCGCAGCACTTGCTGGAGGCCATCATTCATCACGGCCTGTCGTGCCAGGCCGAGGAATTGCGCCTGGCCGTGCGGCGCGACCAGCGCAAGCTGCTCGATTTTTATGCGGCCTTCGAATTCGAGCTGGCCGAGGAACTGGAATATTCGCACGCCAACCCCGCCGAACCGGCGCCGATGGTGATGCGGCGCCTGCTGCGTTATTGATTTTTAGCAATTTCGCCCCTGGACTTGCCGATACAACAACCCGCCAAGCGACACGGCGCGGTAAAATACGGCCGGCTGACCTTACTTATAAGACACTCAGAAGAGAATATGAAACTGCCTGCAAAACACACCAACTACGTATCCGACCACACCTTGTTCATCGCCGAACTGAAGGCCAAGAATCCTGGCATGGAAGCGGGCCAGCAAGCGGGCCGCGCCCTGCTGTGGGACAAGCCGGCCGTCAGCATCGATGAGCAGGAGCGCCAGCTGGCATCGGCCATCAAGCAACAGGCTTACGTTTACCAGAACAAGAACTAAGACCTGGAACCGGCACGATGTTGCCTGAAGAGTCTGCAGTCACGCCGGAAGTGGACGCTTCCGGCGCCGGCGCAGTCATCGAGTCGCCCGCACCTGTCGCTGACGGCGACGGCAGCGGCGACCCTGCAGCATCGGCCACGGCAATAACGGACGGGGCGCCCGCCGCCGACCCGCTGGGCATCGCCCGCCTGTATGGCGAGCCGATGCTGCGCATGCCGACGGATCTGTACATTCCGCCGGACGCGCTGGAAATCTTCCTCGAAGCCTTCGAAGGCCCGCTCGACTTGCTGCTCTATCTGATCCGCAAGCAAAACTTCAACATTCTCGATATCCCGATGGCGCAGGTGACCCTGCAATATCTGAAATATGTGGACCAGATCCGCGTGCGCAACCTGGAACTGGCCGCCGAGTACCTGCTGATGGCCGCCATGTTGATCGAGATCAAGTCGCGCATGCTCTTGCCATCGCGCAAGAGCGACGTCGAGGAAGATGGCGGCGACCCCCGTGCCGAACTGGTGCGCCGCCTGCTCGAGTACGAGCAGATCAAGCTGGCCGCCTACGACCTGAACGCCATTCCCCAGTTCGAGCGCGATTTCGTGCGCACGCAGATTTTCATCGAGCAAAGCCTGACGCCCACCTGGCCCGACGTGGAGCCGGTGGACTTGCAGCAGGCATGGCTCGACGTGCTGAAACGCGCCAAGCTGACCCAGCATCACCGCATCAGCCGCCAGGAACTGTCCGTGCGCGAGCACATGTCGAGCATCCTGCGCCACTTGCAATCGTCGCGCTTCGTCGAGTTCAGCGAGCTGTTCGACATTGCCGGCGGCGTGCCCGTGGTGGTGGTCAACTTCGTGGCCCTGCTGGAACTGGCCAAGGAAACCCTGATCGAAATTACGCAAGCCGAACCGTTTGCCCCCATCTACGTCCGGCTGGCCTATTCGCCCGCCTGATCCCCTCCCTTTGTCACTGACCACCGTACAACGGGGTTTTAGCGAAAGCAATCCATGAAAATTATTTCCGACATCGAAGAATTGCGCGACCAGCTCAGCGGACAGCTGCGCACGGCGTTTGTACCCACCATGGGCAACCTGCATGAAGGCCATCTGTCGCTGATGCGCCTGGCGCGCAAGCATGGCGACCCCGTCGTCGCCTCGATCTTCGTGAACCGCCTGCAATTCGGTCCGAACGAAGACTTCGAGAAATATCCGCGCACCATGGCGGCCGACATCGCCAAGCTGGAAAAGGAAGGCGTGTACGTGCTGTTCGCGCCCACGGAAAAGGAACTGTACCCGGAACCGCAGGAATACCGCGTGCGCCCGCCCGATGACCTGGGCAATACCCTGGAAGGCGAATTCCGCCCCGGCTTCTTCGAAGGCGTGTGCACGGTCGTCACCAAGCTGTTTTCGTGCGTGGGTCCCAGAGTGGCCGTGTTCGGCAAGAAGGATTACCAGCAACTGATGATCATCCGCAACATGGCGCGCCAATTCGCGCTGCCGACGGAAATCATCGCCGCCGAAACCTACCGGGCCGACGATGGCCTGGCCTTATCGTCGCGCAATATGTATCTGTCGGAAAGCGAACGCGCGGAAGCGCCGGAGCTGTACAAGGGTCTCAATTTCGTCGCCGAGGAAGTACGCAAGGGCAACCTGGC
The DNA here is from genome assembly GCF_009208755.1 of Janthinobacterium sp. FT14W. NCBI lineage: Bacteria > Pseudomonadati > Pseudomonadota > Betaproteobacteria > Burkholderiales > Oxalobacteraceae > Janthinobacterium > Janthinobacterium sp. FT14W. Next base: position 42,089 of record NZ_WFLL01000017.1, read on the forward strand.
CGTGGGCGAACTGGAACAGGCGGTCATGCAGCTGCTCGACGGCCGCGGCTGGAAACCGGATTACATCGCCGTGCGCAAGCGCGCCAACCTGCAGGCACCAAACGCGGCCGAACTGGCTGCCGGCGAACCGCTGGTGGTGCTGGCCGCCGCCAAGCTGGGCCAGACCCGCTTGATCGACAACCTGGAAATCTAAGCGTCGCCTCGACGGGGCCGCTCGGCCCCGTTTCCTCCCCCTACTTCTCCATTCCTACCAGCCTGAGCTCGGCAAACAGGGGCTTGTTATGGCCGCGTGCCGCTTGCAACATGTCATAGCTGGCGGCATCGAGCGCGATTTCCTGCCCCGCCCACAGCTTGCGCTGGTTCGCAGGCAGCCTCAGGCTGCGCAGGATGGCCCGCGCCTGGGCCGGATCGGCCGCCAGCAGGCGGATGGCGTGCGCACCGCGCTGCGCCCCCGTAAGTATCGGCAAGCCGCCCTGCGGGCCATCCTGGCTCAGGCTGACATAATCATGCCCCCCCACGCGATGCAGATAGGCATGCCGGCCTTCGCCGTCGGGCGACGGCTGCACGGCCGTGTCCCGGGCCTCCGCTGGCGGCGCCTCGGCAATGGCGGGCGGGACACTCGCCTGTTCCAGACTCACGCCGCAGGCCGCCAACAGGGCAGTGCTCAAGGCAAAAAATAATACGGGTGCTCGGCGCATGGTGCGCTCCTTCTTGTCGGGGTCGGGGACAGAGGTGGAATAGTGCAGCGATCATGGGCCAAATTATTTGACGTGTAAAGTTAACTTTAGGAAATATTTCATTCCGTTGCGCAATTACCTGCGATCAACGTGAGCGTGCGCTCCCGCAGCAGGCAGGCCGGTCGCAATTGTTAATGCAGTTTGCACACTGAAAGCAATATCCCCATCTTTATCCGCAAACAGATAAAGATCACAATGGGGGTACTGGCTCGCAGCGACGGCTTACGGGCCTCCCACCATGACAGGAGAAGCACCATGAACACAGCATCCCATTCCGCCAAAGTTGCCATCGTCACGGGCGCCTCGCGCGGCATAGGCGCGGCCATCGCCCGCCGCCTGGCGCGCGACGGCATGCAGGTCGTCGTCAATTACGCCAGCGGCAAGGCTGAAGCGGACCAGCTGGTGAAGGCCATCGCGGCCGAGGGCGGCAGTGCCATCGCGGTCAGGGCCAACGTGGCCGATGGGGCCGACGTGCAAGCCCTGTTCGATGCGGCCGAAGCGGCCTTCGGCGGCGTCGACGTGCTGGTCAACAACGCCGGCATCATGCCGCCCGTGCTGCCCACCCTGGCCGACACGGACGACGCCACCTTCGACCGCCTGTTCGCCATCAACGTCAAGGGCAGCTTCAACACCATGCGCCAGGCGGCGACGCGCTTGCGCCGCGGCGGCAGCGTCATCAATTTCTCGACCAGCGTGATCGGCCTGGCCCTGCCCGGCTACTCCGTCTACGGCGCCACCAAGGCGGCCATCGAGACGATGACGAATATCTTTGCCAAGGAATTGCGCGGCAAGGACATCACCGTCAACGCCGTCGCCCCCGGCCCCACGGCCACGGCCCTGTTCTTGAACGGCAAGACGGAGGAAACGATAGAGCGCATGAGCAAGATGGCGCCCCTGGAGCGCCTGGGCACGCCGGACGACATCGCGGCCGCCGTGGCCTTTTTGGCCGGCCCCGATGGCCGCTGGGTGAATGGCCAGCCCCTGCGCGCGAATGGCGGGCTGGTCTGAAATTCCTGCAGACGAAAAAAAACGCTGCCAGTTCGCACTGGCAGCGTTTTTTCAAGCGTGGCAAGCCGTGATCAGGCGCCGGCTTTTTCCAGCTTCTCGAAAATCTTGTTCAGTTTTTCATCGAGGGTCGCGGCCGTGAACGGCTTGACAACATAACCGCTGGCGCCCGCTTGCGCGGCGGCGATGATGTTTTCTTTTTTCGCTTCGGCGGTGACCATCAGCACGGGCAGCTTGGCCAGTGCGGGATCGGCGCGGATATGCTGCAGCATCGTCAGGCCATCCATGTTAGGCATGTTCCAGTCCGAAACGACGAAATCGAAGGATTCCGCGCGCAGCTTGGCCAGGCCCATCACGCCGTCTTCCGCCTCATCGACGTTGGCATAACCCAGTTCCTTCAACAGATTCCGGACAATGCGGCGCATCGTCGAAAAATCGTCAACGACTAAAAATTTCATCTTTGGATCAGCCATGAATAACTCCGTTGTTTCTGTAGCGGTTTGTTAATAATATCGACATGAATGCCGACATTATGGTCGACACTACGGCAGCAAGTTGTAGGATAGCATTTTCGTTGCTTTTAGGCGAACAAACTTGCCTCAGATCATATAAAACGTGGCTTACACGCGCAAAGCGCGCATGCCGTGCGCAGCCAGGTGTCCCAGCACCATGCCCGGCAGCGCCGTCAGAGCGCCGACCTCATGCGTAGCACCGATGGCAATCGCCTCGCGCGGCATGCCGAACACCACGCAACTGGCTTCATCCTGCGCAAAATTATACGCTCCCGCGGCCTTCATCTCCAACATGCCTTGCGCGCCATCCTTGCCCATGCCGGTCAGGATCACGCCGACGGCATTCTTGCCTGCCGATTGCGCGGCTGAACGGAACAGCACGTCGACGGACGGGCGGTGGCGGTTGACGGGTTCGCCCTGGTCGATCTTGGTCATATAGTTGGCGCCGCTGCGCGTCAAGGTCAGGTGCGAATGGCCGGGCGCGATGTAGGCGTGGCCGGGCAGCACCCGTTCGCCGCCAGCCGCTTCCTGCACCGAGATCTTGCACAGCGAATCGAGGCGGCGCGCAAACGAGCGCGTAAACCCTTCCGGCATGTGCTGCGTGATCAGGATGCCGGGGCAATCGGACGGCATCTGCATGAGGAATTCGCGGATCGCTTCCGTGCCGCCCGTGGAGGCACCCACGATGATCAGCTTTTCGCTCGACGTCAGTGGACTGCGCAGCGCAGGCAGCGGTGCGGCCACCTTGTCGCCGGCCGACGGCAGGGTGCGCGCGCGGATGCGTGCCTTCGAGGCGGCGCGGATCTTGTCGGCGATCATGTCCGTGTACTCGCGCATGCCGCTCTGGATCGAGATCTTCGGCTTGGTGACGAAATCGACGGCACCCAGTTCCAGCGCGCGCATGGTGATTTCCGAACCGCGCTCCGTCAGCGACGACACCATCAGCACCGGCATCGGACGCAGACGCATCAGCTTTTCCAGGAAGTCCAGGCCATCCATTTTCGGCATCTCGACGTCCAGGGTCAGCACGTCGGGGTTGGTCTGCTTGATCATCTCGCGCGCCACCAGCGGATCGGGCGCCGCGCCCACCACTTCCATGTCAGGCTGGCTGTTCACGATTTCCGTCATGACGCTGCGGATCAGCGCCGAATCATCCACGATCAATACCTTGATCTTCATAGTTATCCTTCCAGGCCTTGCGGCCCTTCTTCTTTATTAAATTAGTACATCGGACAAAACCACCGCAGGCCGCAAAGCGCGCCGCGCAGCAGGTTTGGCCTGGCGTTTATCAGAACAGCTCGATCTCGCCACCCACCGGCGCAACCTTGAGACGGCTGGCGTAATCGAGTTCGCGGCGCACCAGTGTATCGTTATGCGTCTGCATCAGTTTTTTCACCAGAACCTTGCCGCTGCGGGGGAAAAAATACACCTTGCGCGGATGGATGTCGTTCAAGTCCTCGGCCACCACGCGCATCTTTTCCGCCTTCAGGTAATTGATGACGAAGGCCGCATTGCGTTCGCCCACGTTGATCGCCGTGAAGCCGCGCAGCACGGCGCCGCCGCCGAACACTTTCGCTTCCATGTTCTCGCGCCGCGCGCCCGCCTTCAGCAAATCGTTGATCAGGATCTCCATGGCGTAGGTACCGTAGCGCATCGACGCCGAGATCGGGCTATTCGGATCGCTGCCGCCGTCGGGCAGCATGAAGTGATTCATGCCGCCCAGGCCAGTGACGCGGTCGCGGATGCAGGCCGAGACGCAGGAGCCGAGCACGGTGACGATCAGCATGTCCTTGTTGGTAAAGTAATACTCACCAGGCAAGATCTTGGCGGCGTCACAATTGAACGTCCTGTCGTAATAGACGTTAGTGGCAAATTGCTCTTTGGGTTCCAGGCTCATATTTCACTCTCATGTACGATGCGACGATGCCTTGGGTGCGGCGCCCCGTGGCTGATCGAGCTCATAGACTGTTTTACCGCGCAGCTTCAATGAATCCGACACGTACAGAAAATTCTCCGAATGGCCCGCAAACAGCAGGGCATCGGACTTCATCAACGGCACAAAGCGCGACAGGATCTTGCGCTGCGTCGCCTTGTCAAAATAAATCATCACGTTACGGCAAAAGATGACGTCGAACTGGCCCGTCAGGGGCCAGCTGTCGGCCAGCAGGTTGAGCGGCTTGAAGGTGATCATCTGGCGCAGTTCCGGGCGCACCCGCACCTGCCCCTCGCGGTCGCCCTTGCCGCGCAAGAAAAAGCGCCGCGCACGGTCGGCCGGCATCTTCTCGAGCCGGTCCAGGTTGTAGACGCCATTGGCGGCCGTGGCCAGCACGTTCGTGTCGATATCCGTGGCGATGATGGTGACGGGCGGCGTGAGCGTATTGAACGCCTCGCACACCGTCATGGCGATCGAATACGGCTCCTCGCCGGTGGAACTGGCCGAACACCAGATGGTGATCGGCCCGCTCAGTTTTTTCACATGCTCGGCCAGCAGCGGGAAGTGATGCGCCTCGCGGAAGAACGACGTCAGGTTGGTCGTCAGCGCATTCGTGAACGCTTCCCACTCGTCGCCCATGCGGCCCGCTTCCAGGTCGTCCAGGTAGCGGACGAACGAGGAGATGCCGGTCGCGCGCAGGCGCCTGGCCAGGCGGCTGTAGACCATCTCCTGCTTGCTGTCGGCCAGCGCGATGCCGGCCCGCTTGTAAATCATGGCGCGGACCCGCTCGAAGTCCTTGCCAGTAAAGTCAAATTCCTTGACCGAATCCGTTTTAGTTTGCGGCATTTGTTTTTACCTCTCTATGACTACTCTGACCAATGCCTTTGCAAGTATAACTAGCGGGATCGGGCTGGCGTCAGAACTCTTCCCAATCGTCGCCGCCGGCCGCCGCCAGCTTTTTCGCGGGCGGTGGCGTGCCGGCCTGCGCCGCCTTTGCCACCGGCCGCACGGTTGCCGCCACACCTAGTACCGGCCGTGCCGCCACCGTCAGGGGCACGGGCCTGGCCACCGGCGCCACGCTCTCGCCGCCCAGCTTGAAGATGCTGACGGCGCCGGCCAGTCTCTGCGCCTGGTCCTGCATGCTCTCGGCCGCCGCCGCCGCTTCCTCGACCAGCGCCGCGTTCTGCTGCGTCATCTGGTCCATCTGCGCGATGGCCTGGTTGACTTCCTCGATGCCATGGCTCTGTTCCTGCGTTGCCGCCGTGATCTCGCCCATGATGTCGGCCACTTGCCGGATCGACGTGACGATCAGGCCCATGGTCTGTCCCGCCTCGTCCACCAGGCGGCTGCCCGCATCGACCTTGTCGACCGAATCGCCGATCAGGCCCTTGATCTCTTTCGCCGCGCCGGCCGAACGTTGCGCCAGGTTGCGCACTTCCGACGCCACCACGGCAAAGCCGCGACCCTGCTCGCCTGCGCGCGCTGCTTCGACTGCCGCATTCAAGGCCAGGATGTTCGTCTGGAACGCGATGCCGTCGATGACGCCGATGATATCGACGATCTTGCGCGAACTGTCCTTGATGGAACCCATGGTATCGACCACCTGCGCCACCACCTTGCCGCCCTGCTCCGCCACCGACGATGCGGACACGGCCAGCTGGTTGGCCTGGCGCGCGTTGTCCGCGTTCTGCTTGACGGTCGACGTCAGCTCTTCCATCGACGATGCCGTCTCTTCGAGCGAGCTGGCCTGCGTTTCCGTGCGCGCCGACAGGTCCGCATTGCCGCTGGCGATCTCGCTGGACGCCACGGTGATGGTTTCCGTGCCCTTGCGCACGTCGCTGACGGTCTGCACCAGGCTTTCGTTCATGTCCTTGAGCGCCTGCTGCAGCGCGCTCGTTTCATCCTTGCCTTCGACCACCACGCGCGACGTCAGCTCGCCGGCCGCCACCTTCTGTGCCACGGCCAGAGCGCCCGACAGCGGCACCGTGATCGAACGCGTGATGAAGATGGCGCACCAGGCGCCGATCGCCACCGCCGCCCCGCCCAGGATGAACAGTACGGTCATCAGGCGCGCATCGGCCGCCAGCGAGTCGTCCATGAAGCTTTGCTGGGCCACATGCTGCAAGTCGAGCAGCTTGTTGATGTCGGCCAGGGTCGCCTTGTTCAAGGGGTCGATGCGGGTGGCAATCACCTTGGCCGCGCCCTCGCTGTTAAACGCCAGCACCTGCCCCATCGCCTCCTTGAAGGCGGCATCGACTTCGCCGTCGACCTTGGCGATATTGGCCAGCAGCGTTTTCTCGCCATCGGACAGCCCCAGGCTAGCCAGCTTGCCGCGCGCGCCGTCGTACAGCTTGCGCTGCTCGCGCACCTTGCCCTCTTCCACCTGCATCAGGCCCACGTCGCCCTGCAAGCCGATGTTGCGCATGGCGATACCCGTTTCCAGCATCGCGCTTTTCATCAGCGACGCCTGCGTATTCTTTTCGCTTGCCAGTGCCAGGCCCGAGAGCAACTGGGCCTTGTTACGGTAATTCAGTGCATTCGCCGAAACGATCACTACCACCAGGATGGCCAGGATGCTGCCGAAACCTATGCCCAGCCGGGTGCCTATCTTAAAATCGCGCAAACTCATTACAGTCTCCAATATTTATGTGAACGGCGCCCGTTCAACCGGACGGCGCCGTGTTATGGCCGGGTCTCTATCGGACCTTGCAGCCTGCCGGCGCGCCTCAGGCTACTGCCCGCGCCGGTACATGCATATCTGTAGTGATTCTTTGCGTGCTCAAACGGCGGCGCACCGGGCGCCGCCCTGCTGCCGTCCGGCCGCTTACGCCGCCAGCTTGTCGATCAGGCCCATCTCGCTGCTCGACATCAGCTTGTCGATATCGACCAGGATCAGCATGCGTTCGTCGATGGTGCCCAGGCCGATCATGTAATCGGTCGAGAAGGCGGTGCCCATTTCCGGTGCCGGCTTGACCTGCTCCGGGCTCAGGGTGGTCACGTCGGAAACGCTGTCGACGACCATGCCGACGATGCGCCCGCCGATGTTCAGGATGATCACCACCGTGAACTGGTCATACACGGGCGTGCCCAGGTTGAACTTGATGCGCATGTCGACCACGGGAATGATGATGCCGCGCAGGTTGATCACGCCCTTGATGAATTCAGGCGCATTGGCGATGCGGGTGACCGCTTCGTAACCACGGATTTCCTGGACCTTCAGGATATCGATGCCGTACTCTTCGGAGCCCAAGGTGAAGGCCAGGAATTCACGGCCGGCGATGTCCTTGCCGTCGCCCGCATTGCTTCCGGATGTTTGTTGAGTATCTGACATGGTGCGTTTTCCTATCTTTATCTATCGGTACTACGAAAAAATGGACTCGTCAGCCAGCTGGCGAGAGGAGCGGATCAGTGCGGCGACATCGAGAATCAGCGACACGCCGCCATCGCCCAGGATGGTGGCGCCGGAAATGCCCACCACCTTGCGGTAATTCGATTCGAGGTTTTTCACCACGACCTGCTGCTGGCCCACCAGGTCGTCGACAAACAGGGCCGCCTTGCGCCCTTCCGTCTCGAGGATCACGCAGATGCCTTCCGAGGGACTGGTAAAGCGCGGCGCGATGTCGAACATCTGGTACAGCGGGATCAGCGGCAGGTATTCGCCGCGCACCTTCACCACCTGGCCGCGGCCAGCGATGTCCTTGATATCCTCAACGGCCGGCTGCAAGGATTCGATGACAAAGCCCAGCGGCAAAATATACACTTCGTCGCCCACGCGGATCGACATGCCGTCCAGGATGGCCAGGGTCAGCGGCAGCGAGATGGAAATCGTCGTGCCGAACCCCTTCGCCGAACGGATGTCGACCACGCCGCCCATGGCGCTGATATTGCGCTTGACGACATCCATGCCCACGCCGCGGCCCGACACGTCGGTGACCGCTTCGGCGGTGGAAAAACCGGGCGCGAAGATCAGCTGCCACACGTCGGCGTCGCTCATCGACTCGGACACGTCCAGGCCCTGCTGCGCGGCCTTGGCCAGGATGCGCTCGCGGTTCAGTCCAGCGCCGTCATCGGAGACTTCGATGATGATGTTGCCGCCCTGATGGCTGGCCGAGAGGAACAAGCGGCCCGCTTCCGTCTTGCCGGCGGCCACGCGGGCGGCGGGCATTTCCACGCCATGGTCGATGCTGTTGCGCACCAGGTGCGTGAGCGGATCGACGATGCGCTCGATCAGGCCCTTGTCCAGCTCCGTGGCCGCGCCATTCGTGATGAAATCGACCTTCTTGCCCAGTTTCGTGGCCAGGTCGCGCACCATGCGGGGGAAGCGCGAGAACACGAAATCCATCGGCATCATGCGGATCGACATCACCGCTTCCTGCAGGTCGCGCGTATTGCGCGTCAGGTGGCTGACGCTGTCGAGCAGTTTTTCATGCAGCATCGGGTCGAGCGCGCTGGCGCGCTGCTCGATCATCGCCTGCGTGATCACCAGCTCGCCCACCAGGTTGATCAGCTGGTCGACCTTTTCGATCGAGACGCGGATCGACGACGACTCGGCACCGGCCTTGTCGCCCTCTTTCTTGGCCGGCTTCTTTTCCTGTTCCGCCTCGGCCACGGCGCTCGCCGCGGCCGGCGTGGCGGCGGCGCCGGCGTTGCCCGCCTTGGCCGCATCGGCGCGAATCTGCTCCAGCGGCTGGAAGAAACCGTAGCCCCGTTCGGCGTCGCTCTGCACGCCGGCGGCGGCGCGGATGTCCTCGAGCGGCTGGAAGAAGCCATAGCCGGGGTCCGTTGCGCCCTGCGCCGCAGGCGCCGTCGGCAGCGGGTCGAAGAAACCGTAGCCCTGGGCTTTTTCCTGCGCCGCGCGGGCCGCTTCCGCTTCGCCTGGCGCCAGCGGCGGCGCCTGCGTGATCACCATGTCGTCGGGATTGAGCACGAACGAGCAGATGGCCAGGATATCGTCCAGGCTTTCATGCGTCGTCACTTCCAGCACCTTGCGCGCGTCGGGCAAGGCGGACACGGCGACGTCGCCCAGCAAGCCCAGTTCGGCCGCCAGCGCATCGACTTCGCGCTCTTCCATCTTCGGCAGCTCCAGGCGGTAGCGCTGGCCGCCGGCGTGGCTGACGGTTTCCTTTTCCGCCGTATGGAAGGCCGGCGCGACGGGCGTCAGGGCGGCCACGGGCACGTCCTGCGAGAACGACTGCAGCATCATGCGCACGTTCGCCACGGCATCCTGGTCCACGGCGCTGCCCAGGCGATGGCCGTCGAGCTGCATCTTGAGGATGTCCTTGGCGGCCAGGAAGGCGTCGACGTGTTCCGCCGTCAGGGCCATCTGGCCCTGGCGGATGCGGTCGAGCAGCGACTCGAGGATGTGCGTCACCTCGCTCATGTCGGAGAGGCCGAACGTCGATGCGCCGCCCTTGATCGAATGGGCGGTACGGAAAATGGCATTCAGGTCTTCGGCGTCGGGCGCCGCAATATCGACGGCCAGCAGCAGCCGTTCTTTTTCAGCCAGCAGTTCTTCGGCCTCATCGAAAAAGACCTGAAAAAACTGGCTAATATCGATGGTCATAGGGTGACTCCGTCAATTGCATCGTTGTGCTGCGCGGCTGGCATCAGCCGATCACCTTCTTGACCACTTCGATCAGGCGTTGCGGATCGAACGGCTTGACCAGCCAGCCATTGGCGCCCGCGGCACGTCCCTTCGATTTCATTTCGTCCGACGACTCCGTCGTCAGCATCAGGATGGGTACCTTCTGGTAGGTCGGCAGTTCGCGCAGCAGCTTGATCAGCTCCAGGCCATCCATGCGCGGCATGTTCTGGTCCGTCAATACCAGGTCCACGGTTTGCAGCTTGGCTTTTTCCAGTCCGTCCTGGCCGTCGACGGCCTCCACCACCTGGTAACCGGCGGCTTTCAGACTGAACGCCACCATCTGGCGCAATGAGCTGGAATCGTCCACTGCAAGTATCGTTTTGGCCATCTTTGCTCCCACTTATTCCGGGCATCCTGCCCGAGTATTTGATTAATCAATCCATGCAACCGCAAGCGTTCCGCATCCTCATGCTAGAACAGCTCGATGTCGCCACTTTCCAAATGCTGTTGACTGACAGCCTTGCGCAGCACGCTGCGCAACTCCAGGCTTTGAATCGCCAGCGCCATGCTGACCCGCCCCAGCAAGGCGACGATTTCTTCATTGTCGCTTTCCGGCAACATCTCCGCGCCATGCGAGCCCAGGGTTCCCAGGAACTCGCGCAAGCCCGTCACGCGCTTCAGGGTGCGCTCGATCAGCTGGCTGGTCATGTCCTGGAACTGCAGGCTGGTGATGGCGGCATTCACGTAGCCCCCCACCTCATCCTGCAGCGCCAGCAGTTTTTCCCGCTGCTGCTCGGCCGGAATACCGCCTTCGAGCAGCAGGGCGATGGTGTCTTGCTGCGCAGCGACGGCTGCGTGTATCGCCATGAAATTGAAGGACAGCTTCTCGATCGCCTCTTCCAGCAAGATGCCGGTCTGCACCAGGTCGGTTTCCACCTCCGTCAAGTGCTTGCGGCCATGGTCCGACACGCCAGACAGCAGGCGCTTTACATGCGAGCCAAGTATTTTCTTTCTTGTCATAAAGGTCTCATTGTTTCAATACACCACGCGTCGATAGCCTTGCGTGTTATTTTTTCGCCGCTGCCGGGCTGGGGGCTGGTGCCGCCGCGGGTGGCGCACCGGCCGCCAGCCCGGAAGCCACGGCGGCGGCGGCATCCGTCACGGGCAGCTCGATCGCCGCACCATCGCGCAGGACATTTTCTTCCGTGCGTTTGTTCATGACGATGATGCTGATGCGCCGGTTGATCGGATTGAAGGGGTCGAGCTTGTCCAGGTGGGCGGCCGAACCCAGTCCCACCACGCGCAATACTTTTTCTTCCTTCATGCCGCCAATCACCAGTTCTCGACGCGACGCATTCGCGCGGTCCGCCGACAATTCCCAGTTGCTGTAGCCGGCGTCGCTCATGTAGGGCGTCGAATCCGTATGCCCGGACAGGCCGATGCGGTTCGGCACTTCATTGAGCACGGAGCCGATGGCATGCAGGATTTCCTTGGTGTAGGGCTGCAGATTCGCATTGGCGAGCGCAAACATCGGACGGTTCTGCTCGTCGACGATCTGGATGCGCAAGCCTTCGCTGGTGATATCGAGCAGCAATTGGTTCTTGTATTTTTTCAGCAGGGGATTGGCGTCGATGGTCGCTTCGATGCGCGCCTTCAATGCCTGCAGGCGCCGGCCTTCCTCGCGTTCCAGCGCGGCCTTGGCGGAATTGAGGTCGAAGGACTTGCGCTGCTGCTCTTCCTGCGCCTTGCGTACCTGGCCATCCTGGCGCGACAGGTCCTGCCCGCCGCCCTGGATCACGGAATTGCTCTCGCCGCTGCCGGAGCCGCCCGCCATCGCCACCTTCAACGGCGTCTTGAAGAATTCGGAGATGCCGTTCAAGTCGCCCTTCGAGGTGGAGCCCAGCAGCCACATCAGCAGGAAAAAGGCCATCATGGCCGTGACAAAGTCGGCGTAGGCGATTTTCCACGCCCCGCCATGGTGTCCGCCAGCCGTCTTCTTGATACGCTTGACGATAATCGGGCGCATGCCTTCATCGGCCATGGCGTCCCCCTTCCGTGTGCTGCAAATGACTCATGGTGTCCAGGCGTATTTTCACTGCTTACTTCGTTTTCGATTTCTTGATGTGGTCTTCCAGCTCGTTGAACGTCGGACGCTCGGTCGAGAACAGCACCTTGCGGCCGAACTCCACGGCCAGCGCCGGCGCATAGCCGTTCAGGCTGGCCAGCAGGGTCACTTTCACGCACTGGAACATCTTGCTCGACTCTTCCAGCTTTTGCTCCAGCAGGCTGGCCAGGGGTCCCACGAAACCGTAGGCCAGCAAGATGCCGAGGAAGGTGCCGACCAGCGCGTGCGCGATCAGCATGCCCAGCTCGGCCGGCGGTATGCCCACCGATTCCATCGTGTGCACCACGCCCATGACGGCGGCAACGATACCGAAAGCGGGCAAGCCATCGCCCACCTTGGCGATCACGTGGGCCGGCACGGCGCCTTCGTGATGGTGCGTCTCGATTTCGTTATCCATCAGGTTTTCGATCTGGAAGGCATCCATATTGCCCGATACCATCAGGCGCAGGTAATCGGTCATGAATTCGACGATGTGGTGGTCGGCCAGCACGGCCGGATACTTGGAAAACAAAGGACTTTCCTGCGGGCTGTCGATATCGCCTTCGATCGACATCAAGCCTTCCTTGCGCACCTTGCTGAGCACTTCAAACAGCAGCGACATCAGTTCCATGTACAGCTCTTTGGTATAACGCGAGCCCTTGAACAGGCTGGGCAAGGCGGCCAGGGTGGCCTTGATGGCCTTGTTATTGTTACCAACAAGGAAGGCGCCCAGGGCGGCGCCGCCGATCATCAGCAACTCCAGCGGCTGGAACAGCGCCGCCAGATGGCCGCCGGCCAACGCGAAGCCGCCAAAAACCGAGGCGCAGACGATGATGTATCCGATTATGACTAACAAGTGCCCTGACTCCCAATAATGGCCGGCGCTGCATGCCCGGCATGTTCAAACCTGTACTGTCTTCTGGCGGCGGCTGCGCCGGTGCAGACAGCGGCAAAAAAAGTAACTGGAAGTTACTTGAAATGCCCCGCTTTTCAAGGTAATTCCGAGAAAATGCCGTGTGGAACTACAATAACGTGAGATTGCCCTACGGGCAAGCAAATAACGCAGACAATTGCTTAAAAGCACCATATGTAAAGCAAAGGACCATCCTCTGTGGCGGCGATGGTCTTATCGGGCGCGCGCGCGGCAATCTGGAATTCGTAACTAAGAAGCATGCTACCAGGCAACATTTCCGTTTCCGCCTTGATCCACAGGGCCGCCATCGCCGCGGGCGACAGGTAGGCAAAGACCACATCGTAGCGGCCGAAATCGAGCGCCGCGTAATCGCCGCGCAGGAAACGCGCGCTGCTGCCCGTCAGCCGCGCACGCAAACGGCTGGCCAGCCACGGCAGCGGCGCCAGTTCGATGCCGCAAAACTGCCCGTCGGGCCGGCGCCGCGCCAGGTCCAGCACCAGCCCGCCCAGGCCGCTGCCGATATCGACCAGCCGCACGCCGGGACGGTCCGCGATCAGCTCGGCCACCGCCTGCCAGACCTTCGGGCCGGACGGGTAAAACGGCACTTGCGTGCGAAACGTGGACCAGTACAGGCTCAACAGGAAAACAAAGGCCGCCAGGAACACGGCGGGAGGCCAATCGAGCCGGCTGGCGGCCAGCAAGGCGGGCGCAAACAGCAGGCCGATCGCGCACCACCAGCGCGCCAGGCCCGCGCGCCACGTCAGGAGCGCCGCCAGCACGCCCTGCAGCAACGCCACCACCGGCAGCGACATGGCCAGGCCGGCGCGCGCCAGGCCATATACCAACAGCAACATCAAGGGAAAGGCCAGCGCCTGGATCAGGATGGCCTTGAGCGCGGGCGCGCGCAGGATTTGTTGCAGCATGGGACAGTCGCCGGAGGAAAACGCCAGTGTAAGCGAAAGCACCATGAAAAAGCCGGAGTCCGGTCTGGCGACCGCTCCGGCTTTCATGGGGCTCTGTTGGGAACAGGATCAGGCAGCGACGCCAGGCGGCGCGACGGCGGCCGCCTCATCGCGCGCCTTCTTGGTCTTGCCGGCACGCGAAGGCATGTGGCACAGGCCGCAGACATAATCGGCGTTCAGGTCGAGGCAGTTGACGACAAACTTGCCGCCGCACTTGCCGCAGGGCGCCATGTCCAGCATCTTGCTGCTGAAAAAGCGCACGAGCGTCCAGGCCCGCGTCAGCGACAGCAGCGGCTCTTCCCCCGCTTCGGGCGGCATCTGCTCCAGATACAGCTTGTATGCCTTCATCACCGCTTCAATGCCGGTGGCGCCCGCGTGCTCGACGAGGAACTTGTGGATATTGATGAACAGCGAGGAGTGGATATTCGGTTGCCAGGTGAGGAACCAGTCGGTGGAAAACGGCAGCATGCCCTTGGGCGGCGAGACGCCCTTCAATTCCTTGTACAGATTCAGCAGGCGTTCGCGCGACAGCGAGACTTCCGTCTCCAGCAGTTGCAGGCGCGCGCCCAGCTGTATCAATTCGATGGCCAGCTGGATTTCTTGCGCTTCCGATACGACACTTTTCTTGGCCATGCTGTGCACTCCACTACTGACTGATACCGACTCTGAATGACGAGACTGACGTTAAGCGATTTCTTCGACGCCCTGGCCAGCCATCAGGATGGCGGCGTGCGACTGGGCCAGCGAGCGGTCTTTATTGTAGTTCGTCAACATGCCCAGGATGGCGCTGTCGTCGAAGCGGAAGCGGGCCAGCATCATGTTGCCGCCAGCCAGTTTCAGGATCTGCGCATTGCTCATGCCTTCGATCAGCTCGGCGATGTCGGCGGCTATGCCCAAACGGAAGATGGCCGTTACCTTGTCTGCACGAATCATTTGCTGGGCCAGCATCAGGTAGCTCAGGTTAGCGTCGCGAATCTCAGCCATCATATCGTTAGCAGTCATTTCCATCTCCTCAATCCGTTGAATTCAGCTGGCGTTGTTTGTTGCCAGTGAGATACATTCTGCAGGAGCAACATCAAACGCAACAGAGGCAAAGCACTGTATTTTTGGTCGGGAAATGGCGGATGGGATCGTAGGTGTTTGTCTGACAAACACTGCGCGATCATGGTCGCACGCCAGCAACGGCGCGGATGTGGGGCTTGGGCACAGCGCGGGATTTACCCCGCTTCAGGCCTGCAATAAATATCACTTTTTTACAACAACTTGACCGAAATCAAACCTGCCTACCTAGATAACGGCCGCCCTGGCAGGAACTTTAGGGCTTTTTTGAAAAATATTTTCAAAGGTCCCATGCTTTTTTGACCGGTCCGACACCGCTCATGTAATCGTTGACGGCGGCGCCTGGCAAAACTTTAGGGTTATTTGAAAATATTTTGAAAAATCGTGATTTTTTTCGTTGACGCCCCGCAGGGCGGCTATTTTCACGCGGCATCCGGGGCAGAAATACCGTTTTGCGGCATGGATTTGCTACACTGCCTGCTTCCGCACAATACTTTAGGCTTCAAGCAATATCCTGCCATTCAGATAAGTACCAAAATGAAAGCCACCATGATTTCTCGACATGACTGCAGCGCGCGCGACCTCGATGATCGTCTGGCGCCCCTGCGCCAGCAATTCGACTTGCCGCAAGGCGTGATTTACCTCGACGGCAATTCCCTGGGCGCGCGGCCGAAGGCAGCCCTGGCCCGTGCCCAGCACGTCATCACGGCCGAATGGGGCACGGACCTGATCCGCAGCTGGAATACGGCTGGCTGGTTCGACCTGCCCAAGCGCCTGGGCGACCGCCTGGCCCCGCTGCTGGGCGCCGGCACGGGCGAAGTGGTGATCACCGACACCACGTCCGTCAACCTGTTCAAGGCGCTGGCCGCCGCCCTGCAGATGCAGGCCGCCGATCCCGCCCATGCCGCGCGCAGGAGCATCGTCAGCGAACGCAGCAACTTCCCCACCGACCTGTACATGGCACAAGGCCTGGCGGCCTGGCTGGACCGGGGCTACCAGCTGCGCCTGGTCGACAGCCCCGAGGAACTGGCGCAAGCCATCGACGCCGATTGCGCCGTCGCCATGCTCACGCACGTCAACTACCGCACCGGCTACCAGCACGACATGGCCGCCATCAGCAGCCATTGCCACGCGCAAGGGGCACTGGCGCTGTGGGACCTGGCCCATTCGGCCGGCGCCGTGCCGCTGGACCTGAACGGCGCCGGCGCCGACCTGGCCGTCGGCTGCACCTACAAATACCTGAATGGCGGCCCCGGCTCGCCCGCCTTCATCTGGGTGCCGGAAAAGCACCAGGCGCGCTTCCGCCAGCCGCTGTCCGGCTGGTGGGGCCACGCCACGCCGTTCGCCATGGACCCGGGCTTTGCGCCGGCCGACGGCATCGCCCGCGCCCTGTGCGGTACGCAGCCGATTCTCTCGCTGGCCCTGGTCGAATGCGGCCTGGAGATCTTCGCGCAGACGAGCATGGAAGCCATCCGCCACAAGTCGCTGGCCCTGACGGACCTGTTCATCGCGCTGGTGGAACAGCGCTGCGCCAGCCATCCGCTGGGCCTCGTCACGCCGCGCGAGCATGCGCGGCGCGGCAGCCAGGTCAGCTTCACGCACCCGCACGGCTATGCCGTGATGCAGGCGCTGATCGCGCGCGGCGTGATCGGCGACTACCGCGAACCGGCCATCATGCGCTTCGGTTTCACGCCCCTGTACACGAGCTTTGCCGACGTGTGGGATGCCGTGGAAATCCTGCGCGACATCCTCGACACCCAAGCCTACGACATCGCCGCCAAGCGCGACGCCGTCACCTGATCCATCCCATGAGCGACGACAAGAACATGAACAAGGAAAACAGCAGCGGCTGCCCCATGCACGCTGGCGCCCAGCAGGGCGCCGAGTGGCATGGCGCGCAGATGGATTTCAGCGAATCCATGAGCTATGGCAACTACCTGGCGCTGGACCGCATCCTCACGGCCCAGCATCCGCTTTCGCCCAACCACAATGAAATGCTGTTCATCGTGCAGCACCAGACCAGCGAACTGTGGATGAAGCTGATGCTGCACGAAATGCATGCCGTGCGCGCCAACCTGCAAAACGGCGACCTGGCGCCCGCCTTCAAGATGCTGGCCCGCGTGGCGCGCATCATGGACCAGCTGGTGCATGCCTGGGACGTGCTGGCCACCATGACGCCGCCCGAATACACGGCCATCCGGCCCTACCTGGGCGCCTCGTCCGGCTTCCAGTCCTTTCAGTACCGCGAAATCGAATTCATCTTGGGGAACAAGAACGCCGCCCTGCTCAACGTACATACGACGGCGCCCGACACCTACAAGGTGCTGGACGCCGCCCTGCGCACGCCGTCCGTCTACGATGAAGCCATCAAGCTGCTGGCGCGCAGCGGCCTGCCCATCGCTCCCGGGCGCCTCGATGCCGACTGGACCCTGCCGACCAGCGCCGACGCCTCGGTCAAGGCGGCCTGGCTGGAAGTCTACCGCGACCCGTCGAAACACTGGGCTTTGTACGAACTGGCCGAGAAACTGGTGGACCTGGAAACGGCCTTCCGCTTCTGGCGCTTCCGCCATGTGACGACGGTGGAGCGCATCATCGGCTTCAAGACGGGCACGGGCGGCACGGCGGGCGTGAGTTACCTGCGCAAGATGCTCGACGTGGTATTGTTCCCGGAGCTGTTCGCCCTGCGCACGGAGTTATAAAAATGCCAGACCAAATCTACTGCGCGGCGCGCCTTGCGGCCTGCGATGCTCACTGCGCATGCGCACAGCTGCGCGTCTCGGCCACAATACGTTGCCGCTCGCTACGATTTTGTCTGGCATTTTATAAGGAGAAATGATGTCGCCTCTGGTCCTGACCCTGGCCGGCCTGTGGAATTCCGGGCCACAGCACTGGCAAACCCACTGGGAAACGCGGCACCCGCAATGGTCGCGCGTGCCGCACGGGCAATGGCAGACGCCGGACAAGGACGAGTGGGTGATGGAACTCGACCGCGCCATCGCCGCCTGCCACCGCCCGCCCGTGCTGGCCGCGCACAGCCTGGCCTGCGCGCTGGTGGCCCACTGGGCTGCCAGCGGCTCGCCGCACAGGATTGCCGGCGCCTTCCTGGTCGCCCCCAGCGACGTGGAAGCGCCCTCCTACCCTGCCGGCACGACGGGCTTTGCCCCCATGCCGCTGCAAGCCTTGCCCTTCCCCAGCCTGGTGGTGGCCAGCGGCGATGATCCCTACGTCAGCTTCGCGCGCGCACGCGCGTTTGCCGCCGCCTGGGGCAGCGAACTGACCATGATCGGCGACGCCGGGCATATCAACGGCGGTGCGGGCTACGGCCCCTGGCCGGAAGGCGAACAGCTGCTGCTGGACTTCTGCGCCGCGCACCAGGCCTGAACCGGGGCGCGCACGATAGGCCCGTATTTGCCCACAAGTAAGAACGCAGGCAGAATCGTGGCCTTTCCATTGCGGCGCCCGGCGCCAGCCCCACGATGAAACGTCTGCTTTTGCCCTTGCTCCTCTGCTCTGCGCTGGCCCACGGCGCGCCCTTTTATGAAGGCAAGAGCCTCGCCCATCCCGCCATCAGCGCCTCGCAGGACAGCGGCTTCGATATCGCCTTCCTCAAGGAAAAGGATGGCGTGAATGGCTACTATTGCGAGTGCAAGGGCGGCAGCGCGAAACCCGTCCTGCTCGACCAGTTCGGCAACGCCGTCATCCGCTCCGTCTTCTACGCCTCGCTGGACAAGGAGACGAACGACAGCGTGCAAACCATGCTGGTGCTGTTCCGCCAGGGCGACAAAAATGGCTTGCGCGCCTACCGCTACCACCGCAGTTCCGGCAAATACCGGCGCCTCGACGGCCTGCAGCCGGCCCTGAACCGCATCGCGGCGCAAAGCGCCAGTCCCAATGCAGGGCAAGTCAAGGCGGCGCTGGCCAAGCTGGCGCCCATGGACTACAGCGTCGCGCGGGGCAAGAGCGGCAATGCGGACTTCGACGCCATCGACCATACGCAAGGCACCATCGTCGGCTACTACAGCGATGACGGCAAGCCCGTGGCCGCCGGCGGCACGGACGCCATCACCTACAAGAAAACCTTCCTGAAAAAAGGCCAGCGCTACCTGACGGCCAGCTATACCCTGTACAGCGATGCGGGCGCCGGCATCCTGCCCAATTACCGCCTGTGGCAAGTGACGTGGGAAACGGCGCCGCAGCAGTTCACGGGCAGCGAAGACGGCCCGTCCGTCTTCTACAGCCTGGCCTGGGACGACGGCTCGGTGGTCGAACGGGGCCAGTACGTGAAAGGCAAGCGCCAGGGTCTGTGGGTGCGCGAAGGCATGCATGAAGGCCGCGAAAAAGGCCATTTCGTCGACGGCCTGCAGGAAGGCCTGTGGCGCTTCGACTACCCCAGGCAGAGCGAGAGCGGCATGTACCGGGCCGGCAAGCGCGAAGGCCGCTGGACGGTCGTCAACTATGCCGACGAAGACGAAGTCACGGGTTTCGATACCTATGCGGGCGGCCAGCTCAATGGCCCGCACGAACGCAGCATGGGAGGCCATCTGCGCACGCGCGGCAACTACGTCAACGGCACGCGCCAGGGGCCGTGGATCACGGAAGACGGCGACGGCAACTTCATCGACGGCTTGCGCGACGGCCCGTGGAAGCTCAAGCTCAAGGACAAGGCCACGCAAAGCGTCACTTTCGTGAACGGCAAGAAGCAGGGCGAGGCCGTCGACACGGACGCCGGCGGCGCGCTGCGCCTGCGCGACCATTACCAGGCGGGCGTGCTGGAGGGCGCGCGCACGCGCTACCTGGGCCCCGCCGGCAAGGAATACGTGGTCTACACGGCCACCTTCCGCAGCGGCCAGCTGGACGGGCGCGAACAGGCGTTCGACGACAGCGGCAAGATCCTGCGCCTCGACACCTTGTGGGACAACGGCAAGAAGCAGGGCCTGGACGCGCGCTACTACCCGAACGGCAAACCGGAACGCCTGGCCGTCATCGACCAGGGCCGCCTGCTCACGCACCTGCGCGAATACTATGAAGACGGCCAGCTGTTCAACGACATCCACCGCTGCACCTTCCAGGAGTACGGCAGCACGCGCGACGACGTGTGCGAGTACCACCACATGTACTACCCGGACGGCAAGCCGCAGTCTTACTACGCCTTCCAGTACGGCCAGCGCCAGGAAGGGTTTTCGAACTACCCGAACGGCAAGCGCAAGGACGAACTGCTGGTCGACCGCGCCGCCGACACCTCCGTCTTCAACGTGTATTACGAAAGCGGCCAGCTCAAATGCACGGAGCCGCGCAGCGGCCACAGCACGCGCACGGTGAATGGCCAAACCATGAGCAGCTACGCGTCGACCGACCGCGACGGCGACAATATCTGCTACCACCCGAACGGCAAGGTGGCCAGCATTTTCACCTTCCGCAAGCGCGTGCTCGTCGATTGCGGCAAGCGCTACGACGACACGGGCAAGCAGACGTTCCCGGGGCCGGAAGGCTGTCCGCCCCCCAGGCAGGTAACCTACCCCATAGGACTGTGACGATGACGCAAGCAGAACGACCGCAGTGCATCCAGAACCCCGAGCGCATCGACGCCGCGGCGATCCGCGCCGCCATTGCCGATGGCAAGCAGGTGCTGGTGCAGTTCAATACCCTGGCCGAGCCGGAACCGCTGCTGGCCGACCTCGACGCCCTGGCCGCCACCTGCGGCACGGCGCTGACCATCCGCATCTACGGTTACGACCCGAGGGTGTTCGATGCCCGCATCCTGCGCGCGCTGCCGCATGTGGCCAGCCTGTCCATCGACTACCACCGGCAAGCCATTCACCTGGAAGCGCTGGGTGAACTACGCCACCTGAAGCGCCTGAGCCTGGGCGTGTACGAACTGGCGCAAGCCGACATCCTGCAGCTGGAGAATTTGCGCGGCCTCGAATACCTGCATCTGGGCGAGTCGGCCAGGGACAATATCGACCTGGCGCCCCTGCGCCACTATGCGCACCTGGCCAGCCTGGTCATCGAGGGCCACCACCAGCACATCGACACCGTGGCCGGCCTGCCCGCGCTACACGAGCTGTCGCTGTACCGCATCAAGAACAAGGTGCCGCTGGATTTCATTTCGCAGATGGCCCGCCTGGACCGGCTGCTGCTGCAGCTGGGCGGCCGCGCATCGCTGGCGCACATCGAGGCGCCGCTGCTGAGGAAACTGGAAGTGATACGCGTGCGCGGCCTGGAAACGCTGGGCGACATCGGCCGCTTCCCGCTGCTGCAGGCGCTATGGGTGGAAGACCAGATCAAGCTGCGGCAGATCGCGCTGGGCCCCAATCCCGTGCTCGAACGCCTGAACCTGCACACCTGCAAGACGCTCGACAGCCTGCCCGGCCTCGCCACCTTGCCCGCCCTGCGCCAGCTGTCGGCGTCCGAGACCATGCTCGACATCGACGCCTTGCTGGCGCATGGCTTGCCCGCGTCCCTGACGCATGCGCGCCTGCGCACCGGCAGGAAGACACGCGACGATGCCATCGCCGCGCAGCTGGCGGAGCGCGGCTACAGCAACGCGCGACTGTAAGGCATCGCTCTTCTCGCACAGGAATCGCCCCATGTACCAGCCTCCCGCCCAGCACCGCATCCACCAGCCCGCGCGCATCGACGCGGCGGCCATCCGCACGCTCATCGGCAACGGCGAGCAAGTCATCGTCCAGTTTACGCAGGACCGCTTGCCGGCGCCGCTGCTGGCCGACCTGGACGCGCTGGCCGCCACCTGCGGGCCGGCGCTGGAAATCCGCTTTTTCGGCGCCAGTACCGAACCGTTCGACGCCGACGTGCTGCGCGCGCTGCCGCATGCCGTCAACCTGTCGCTCGACTGCCACATGCGCGCCATTCACCTCGAGCGGCTGGGCGAGCTGGGCCGCTTGAAGCGCCTGCACCTGGGCGTGCATCACCTGGCAGAACTCGACATCCTGGCGCTGGACAGCCTGCGCAGCCTGGAAGCACTGAGCCTGGGCGAAACGGGCAAGGGCCAGATCGACCTGGCGCCGCTGCGTCACTGGCCGCAGCTGGAGCAGCTGCACACGACGGGCCACATGAAAAACATCGACGCCATCACGGCCCTGCCCGCGCTGACACGACTGTCGCTGTCGCAGGTCAAGAGCCGGGATGAGGTGGACTTCGTCAGCGCCATGCCGGCGCTGACGCGGCTGCGCTTCATCCTCGGTGGACGCGCATCGATCGCCCACATCACGGCGCCGCGGCTGGAGGAGCTGGAAGTGGTCCGCGTGCGCGGCATGGAAAACCTGGGCGATGTTGGCCGCTTTCCACTGCTGGCGCGGCTATCGGTGGAGGAGCAGATCAAATTGACGGAAATCAGCCTGGGCGCCAATCCGATGCTCGCATGGCTGGTTCTGCGCAACTGCAAGACGCTGCAGCGCTTGCGCGGCGTCGCGGCGCTGCCTGCGCTACGCGCCCTGGCAGTGAGCCAGACGCAGCTCGATTTCGATATGCTGGTGGCCGAGGGCTTGCCGCGCGCACTGCGGCAGTTCAGCTTTGGGACGGGGAAAAGACAGCGCGACGAGGAAATCGACGCGCAATTGACGCAGCTCGGTTACGCCAAGGCGCCCTACTATTGAAAACGGCGTTTTGAAAACGACATTGAAATCAGCGGCTGGCCGCCAGCTTGCGCTGCCACAAGGCCACGTCGATCATGACGCCGTCAGGGCCCGTGTTGCGGATGTAGACGCGGTAGCTGCCCTGCCCCATGTCGCCATCGAGGTAGGCCGTGCGCTCGTTGCGCTGCAGCCGGGCACCCTTGGCCAGCTGGCGGTAGCGCTCCACCACCGTGTCGAAACTGGCATAGCTGCGCAGCGCCACTTCCAAGTCGCGCGGCGGGCGGCCTTCGGCATGGTCCAGCACATTGTTCTGTTTCTTGCCCTTCAAGGTGAGCGGATAGGCAAACACACCCGCGCCGGCCGACGTCAGCACCGTGGATTTATCGAGCAGCAGCGGCAGCAGCGCGGGCGGATACGCGGGCGGCAGCTGGGCGCGGTTCCAGCCCGGCAAGGCCGGCTGCGCCAGCACATATTCGACCGTGGCGATCTTCTGCCCGTCGGCGCCCGCTTCCTTGTCGCCCGCGATCAGCGCCAGCATGGGCGGCAATTGCCGGGCCCAGGCCAGCAAGGGCGCCGCTTCGCCGACCAGCATGCCCTTGCGGTGAAAGACCGTCAGCACCGCGTTCGGATCGGGATTGCAGACTTTCGCCAGCGGCTGCCCCTCGAGGTGGCAATGGCCGTTGACGAGGCCAAAGGCGATGATGGCGCCGCGCTTGTCGAGCAGCATGGCGCCCCGTTCGCGCCCCTGTTTGCGGTCATTCATCGACGCCAGCAACTGGCGGCCATCGGCCAGCACGGTGCGCGTGGCGTCGCGCTTTTCGCTGATCGCTTCGAGCGCCTGCGCCAGCACCAGCTCATCGTCTTCCGTGTAGCTGCCGCGCGCGTAACCGAAGAAATCGAACAGGGCGGCGCGCACCTGCGCATCATCGCTCAGGCGCGGCAAGGGGCCGCCCGTCAGCAGCGAGGCCAGGCTTTTCGCGGCCGCCGGCGCCGACGCCGTACTGGCGCTGGCCCAGGCAGGCTGAGAAAGGAAGCTGGCGGCCATCAACAAGGCCCCGCCCAGGGAACGGTAAGTCGGTAAAGTGATATGCATGTTTCTGTCTGCCCGGGATCTACCCGTTATTCCGGCCACGCGTGGCGCGTCGGTGATTCTAGCATGGCGCCAGCGCCCATGCCGTGCGCCAGGCCGGCGGCGTGCGCGGCGGCCTTGCTGCTATCATGGCCGCCATGACGCCACCTGCCCACGCCTTCCCCCTGCTTGTCCTCCTGCCCGGCATGGATGGCACGGGCCGGCTGTTCCAGCGTTTTGACGCGCTCCTGCGCACGCAAGCCGACATGGCCAGCCTCGCCATCGCCTACCCGGCCACGCCGCTCGGTTATCCCGCGCTGGAAGCGTTCGTGCGCGAGCGCCTGCCGCGCGACCGCCCTTTCATCGTCCTGGCCGAATCGTTTTCGGGACCGCTGGGCGCCTCCCTGCGCGCCGATCCGCCACCCGGCATGCGCGCCCTGATCCTGTGCTGTTCCTTCGTGCGCAATCCACGCCCGATGCTGGCGCCGCTGCGCCACCTGCTGGACCTGGTTCCCCTCGGCGCCCTGCCCGGCTTCGCCCTGCGCCAGGCGCTGCTGGCCCCCTTCGCCACGCCGGACCTGCAGGCGGAACTAGCCGGCGCGCTGGCGCAGCTACCTTCCGGCGTGCTGCGTCAGCGCCTGCGTGCCGTGATCATGGCCGATGCCACGCCGGAGCTGGCGCGCGGCAGCCTGCCCGTGCTGTACCTGCGCGCCCGCCACGACCGCCTGGTGCCGCCGGCGACCGCCCAGCAGATACTGCGCCTGGCTCCCGGCGCGCAACTGGTCGACATCGACGCGCCGCACATGCTGCTGCAGGCGGCACCGGCCGCGGCGGCCGACGCGATTGCCGCCTTTGCCGCGGGCTTGTCAGGCGCGCAAATACCGGCTTAGGCGCACGCTGGCCAGCACGGCCAGCCAGCTCAAGCCGCCCGACAGCACGCTGAAGTAGATGGCGCGCAACGGATGCTGGGGCAGCAGGTACGCGAGCACGGCCGCCCCCAGCGCGCCGCACAGCAGCGCTTTCATCCTGCCAGGCGGCAGCAGCGCCAGCAGCAGATTCGTACCCGCATACACATAAAACACCAGCAGCAAGGCCAGGCCGCCCGCCACGCCGCGCGAACCCAGGCTGCCGAACAGCTGCGTGTACAGGAAAAATCCCAGCCAGCTCAACGCGATAAACAGCAGGCAGCCCAGCGCATGCGCGCCCAGGCCCGCCATCAGGCGAATTTTCACGGTTGCTTAAGTACAGGAATGAAGCGATGGCCGCAGGCATGGCACATGAAGGTACGCGCATACTTGTCCTGCAAGGCGGCGGCCTCCTTGTCCCAATTGGCGACGAAGGTCGTTTGCGACAAGGCGATGGAGACGACGCCCCCTGCCACGAAGATCCAGAACAGGCCATTCGCGCCAGCCTGGTAAAAGACGACTGCGGCGATGACAAAAATGATCACGCCCAGCACGATCAGCCCTGCCTTCTGGTGGGTCTGCATCGTCGGCCCGGCGGCCTGGCGTGACAACAAGGTCTGGCTGTGCGTATGCGCATGGCCGTGGATGAAATCACCATCGATCCTGCCCGACATATGGGTCGATGTGCCTGAAATGCCGGAAGCATGCACCATGGAGAGGCGTTGAACGTTGGAACTGTCACATGCCGGGCAATGCGCCATTGCTTTTTCCATAAAATAAAATAATCGCGCACTGTAGCATAAAAAAAGCCGGCCCTTTCACGAGGAAAGAGCCGGCTTGGCTGCGTCTACGACAAGGAGATTACTTCGCCGTATTGAGCAGCAATTCGTTCAGGCGTTTCACGAAACTGGCAGGATCGGCCAGCGAACCGCCTTCGGCCAGCATGGCCTGGTCGAACAGGATGTTGGCCCAGTCGCCGAACTTGCCGCCTTCCGCGTCTTCATATTTCAAGCGCGTCACCAGCGGGTGGTTCGGGTTGATTTCCAGGATCGGCTTCGATTCCGGCGCGCTCTGGCCCGCAGCTTTGAGCATGCGCAGCAAGTTGCCCGACAATTCGTTTTCATCGGCCACCAGGCAGGCTGGCGAATCGGTCAGGCGGAACGTCACGCGCACGTCCTTGGCCTTGTCGGCCAGCACGGTCTTCATCTT
Organism: Janthinobacterium sp. FT14W; assembly: GCF_009208755.1. NCBI lineage: Bacteria > Pseudomonadati > Pseudomonadota > Betaproteobacteria > Burkholderiales > Oxalobacteraceae > Janthinobacterium > Janthinobacterium sp. FT14W. Next base: position 67,673 of record NZ_WFLL01000017.1, read on the forward strand.
GCCCACCAGGTCGGCGTACGACGTTTCCGTTTCTTCGTGCTCTTTCTTTTCCGCTTCGTCTTCCAGCGCGCCCAGGTCCAGGCCACCCTTGGCGACGGAGACCAGTTCCTTGCCTTCGAAATCCTGCAGGAAGGACAGCATCCATTCATCGACACGGTCCGTCAGCAGCAGCACTTCGACGCCCTTCTTGCGGAAGATTTCCAGGTGCGGGCTGTTCTTGGCGGCGGCGTAGTTGTCGGCCGTGACGTAGTAAATCTTGTCCTGGCCTTCCTTCATGCGCGCCACGTAGTCGGCGAACGAGGTGATCTGTTCGTCGCTGTCGTTGGCCGTCGAGGCAAAGCGCAGCAGCTTGGCCAGGCGTTCCTTGTTGGCCGCATCTTCGCCGATGCCTTCTTTCAGCACCTGGCCGAATTCCTTCCAGAAGACGGCGTACTTGTCTTTCTTGTCCTGCTCGTCCGCGTTCGCCAGTTCTTCCAGCATGCCCAGCACGCGCTTGGTCGAGCCTTCGCGGATCACTTTCACGTCGCGCGATTCCTGCAGGATCTCGCGCGATACGTTCAGCGGCAGGTCGGCCGAGTCGATCACTCCGCGCACGAAGCGCAGGTAGGTCGGCATCAATTGTTCGGCATCGTCCATGATGAAGACGCGCTTGACGTACAGCTTGATGCCGCCGCGCTTGTTGCGGTCCCACATGTCGAACGGCGCCTTGGCAGGGATGTACAGCAGCTGCGTGTATTCGCTGCGGCCTTCGACGCGGTTGTGCGTGTGCGTGAGCGGCGCCTGGAAGTCGTGCGACACATGCTTGTAGAACTCGTCGTACTGTTCTTGGGTGATGTCGGCCTTGTTGCGGGCCCACAGGGCGCTGGCCTGGTTGACGGTTTCGAATTCGTCTTTCAGGACGGTTTCTTTTTTCTCCTCGTCCCACTCTTCCTTCCGCATCACGATCGGCAGCGAGATATGGTCCGAATACTTGCGGATGATGGATTTGATCTTCCAGCTCGACAGCAATTCGTCCTCGCCTTCGCGCAGGTGCAGGATGATGTCCGTGCCGCGCGATGGCTTGTCGATCGATTCGATGCTGTAATCGCCTTCGCCGCTTGACTCCCAGCGCACGCCTTCCGAGGCGTCCACGCCGGCGCGGCGCGTTTCGACGGTGATCTTGTCGGCCACGATGAAGCCGGAATAGAAGCCCACGCCGAACTGGCCGATCAGGGCCGCGTCCTGCTGCTGGTCGCCCGACAGCTTGCCGAAGAATTCCTTGGTGCCCGATTTGGCGATGGTGCCCAGGTGCGAGATCGCCTCGTCGCGGGTCATGCCGATGCCGTTGTCGGAAATGGTGATGGTGCGCGCATCCTTGTCGAAGCTGACCTTGATCTTCAATTCGTGATCGTTGCCGTACAGGGAGTCGTTATCGATCGCTTCAAAGCGCAATTTGTCGGCCGCGTCGGACGCGTTCGAGATCAATTCGCGCAGGAAGATTTCCTTGTTCGAGTACAGGGAATGGATCATCAGGTGCAGCATTTGCTTCACTTCGGTCTGAAAACCCAGGGTTTGCTTTTCGGAGACAGCCATTTTTACCTCATAGTCTTGTGGATCGGACGGATTTTACGGAGTTGGGGATGGTACAGGCGATTTCAAGAGCCCCAGCCGAATGTCATGGAATCTCCAGTTTACCGCAGTGCGCGGGCCAGGAATGCCCAGATGCGCTCATCCTGCACGGTGGCCAGGTTCAGGCGCATGCGGGTCGACGGCAGCTGGCGCGGCGAAAACAGGCTGCCCGGCGCCAGCACCAGCCCCTCGGCCAGCGCCCTTTCGGCCAGCAGGTTCGTGTCGCAGCCCGCATCGGCCCACACGAACATGCCGGCCGGCGCAGGATCGAAGCGCAGGCCCGCCTGTTCGACCTTGCGGTACGTGGCCTCGCGCACCTTGTCGAGCCGCGCGCGCAGGCGCTCCGCATGCTTGCGATACAGCCCCTGCGAGAGGATTTTATACGCCACGCGCTCGCCGATGTCGCTGGTGGTCAAGGTGGCCAGCATCTTGCGGTCGGCCAGGCGCTGCGCCCGCTCCGGCGAGGTGGCGATGTAGCCCACGCGCAGGTTCGCCGCCAGGCTCTTGGAAAAGCCGCCCAGGTAAATCACGCGGCGCAGCTGGTCCAGCGCAGCCAGGCGCGTGGCCGGCTGCACGGCGCCGCCCGGGTGCATGTCGCAATAAATATCGTCTTCGACGAGCAGGAAATCGTGCTGTTCGGCCAGGCGCAGCACCTGGAAAGCCTTGGCCGCCGACAGCGACGTCGAGCTGGGGTTGTGCAGCACCGAATTGATCACGTACAGCCTGGGACGGTGCAGCGCCGCCAGTTCGGCCAGCACGGCGATGTCGGGGCCGTCGGCCAGGCGCGGGATGCCGATGACGTGCATGCCCATGGCGGCAAACGCGCCGAACATCAGCCAATACGCGGGATCGTCGACGAAAATCGTTTCGCCGGGACGCACGAACTCGCGCGCCACCAGGTCCAGCGCCTGCATCACGCCCACCGTGGTGACGATCTGTTCGGGCGGGCAGGCGATTTCCATCTCCGCCAGCTTCAGCTGCAACTGCTGGCGCAGCGGCAGGAAACCCTGCGGCGCGCCGTAGCCCAGCAGCAAATTGCCGGGCTGGCGGCTGACGTCGCGCAAGGCGCGCGCCACCAGGTCGCCATCGAGCCATTCGGCGGGCAGCATGCCGGAGCCGGGCGCGGGAATGGCCGGCGTCTGGCGGAACATATTACGGATCAGCCACACCACGTCCATCGGCTGCGCCGCCGCGTCCTGCACGCCAGCGGGCGGCGCGGGCGTATTCAGAGGCGAGCGCTCGCGCACGAAAAAGCCGGCGCCGCGCCGCGATTCGAGGTAGCCGCGCGCCACCAGCTTGTCATAGCTGGCCACCACCGTGGCGCACGACACGCCCAGCGTGGCGGCGCACTGGCGGATCGACGGCATGCGCGCGCCGCCGCGCAGCAGCTTGTCGTCGATGCGCGCCGCCAGCGAACGCGCGATCTGGTCGATCAGGGTTTCGCCCGAGGCGCGCGACAGCAAAGGAAGTGTATGACTCATTTGACCATGACAGTATGTGAAATTATGCGCGGAAGTGTATTTGTACTGTATTGCTATTCGGTTCTAGGATAGCAGGATGGGGCGCATTCATCCACCCCGCCGCCGTTGCCCCATGCCACCGTCCCAGGATACCCATGCCATCGCACGCCAGCACTTCCTCCCGTCACTCCCTGCGCCTCGGCGCCGACCGCCAAGGCCTGTTGCTGGGCCTGATCGCCGTCGCCCTCTTCAGCCTGACCCTGCCGTTTACACGCCTGGCCGTGGCCGAACTCGACCCCACCTTTGTCGCCCTGGGCCGCGCCCTGGTGGCTGCCATCCTGGCCGGACTGTGGCTCTGGCACCAGCGCGCGCCCCTGCCGCGGCGCGAGCAGTGGCTGCCGCTGGCGCTCGTCTCGCTGGGCTGCGTGCTGGGCTTCCCCTGGCTGACGTCGATTGCCATGCGCAGCCTGCCCGCTTCGCACGGCGCCGTGCTGGTGGGCATCTTGCCACTGGCCACGGCCGTGTTTGCCGTGCTGCGCGGCAAGGAACGCCCGTCCCCCGCGTTCTGGCTGATGGCCCTGCTCGGCACGGCGCTGGTGGTGGCCTTCGCCCTGCGCCAGGGCGGCGGCAGCTTCCACCTGGCCGACTGGCTGATGTTCGCCGCCGTGCTGCTGGGCGCGCTCGGCTACGCGGAAGGGGGCCGCCTGGCGCAAGCCATGCCGGGCCAGCACGTGATTTCCTGGGCGCTGCTGCTGGCCGTGCCCTTTGTCTTGCCCGTGGTGCTGTGGAGCGCCTGGCCGCAGCGCGCGCTGATGGCGCAGGCCAGCGCCGTGGCCTGGCTGGGCTTTGCCTACATCTCCGTGTTTTCCATGTTTATCGGCTTCTTTTTCTGGTACCGGGGCATGGCGCTGGGCGGCGTGGCCCGCGTGGGACAGACGCAGCTGCTGCAGCCTTTCCTCACCCTGGTGGGCGCGGCCGTGCTGCTGCATGAACCGCTCGAAGGCGCCAGCCTGCTGTTTGCCGGCGCCGTGATCGCCGTGGTGGCGATCGGACGCAAGCTGAAGTAACGCTGCTTGACGCCCATTTGCAACGCCCTTGCGCGTGCGGATGGGCAGAGCGGCGTGCAAGCCGTACAATACCGCAGCACCATGGCGGCGCCTATCCGGCGCCGCTCGCGCACGCACCGCCACAAGCGGGCCAACAAATCCAGCCGGCGCAGCTCGGCATCTTCCGTGAGACTCGTATGAAAATTGAAAATCCGAATCCGATCCAATGGCGCTTTGCCGAACGCGCGGAACAGCTGCAAAGCTCGTTCATCCGCGAAATCCTGAAGATCACGCAGCGTCCCGAGATCATCTCGTTTGCCGGCGGCCTGCCCTCGCCCGCCACCTTCCCCGTGGAAGAAATGAAGACGGCCTTCGACAAGGTCCTGTCGAACAATGGCAAGGTGGCCCTGCAATACGGCCCCACCGACGGCTACCTGCCGCTGCGCCAGTGGATCGCCGACTCGCTCTCCAGCAATGGCAGCAGCATCGCGCCGGAACAGGTGCTGATGACGTCCGGCTCGCAGCAGGCGCTGGACTTGCTGGGCAAGGTCCTGATCGACGAAGGCAGCAAGGTGCTGGTGGAAACCCCCAGCTACCTGGGCGCGCTGCAGGCGTTTTCCGTCTACCGTCCCGAATTCGTTTCCGTCGATACCGATGACGAAGGCCTGGTGCCGTCGTCGGTCAACCCCGTCGCCGATGGCGCGCGCCTGTTGTACGCGCTGCCGAACTTCCAGAACCCCACGGGCCGCAGCCTGTCCGTGGCGCGCCGCGTGGAACTGGTGGAAACCTGCGCCCGCCACGGCCTGCCCCTGATCGAGGATGATCCGTACGGCGCCCTCAGCTACAGCGGCGAGCCGTATCCGAAGATGGTCAACATGAATCCGGACGGCGTGATCTACATGGGTTCGTTCTCCAAGGTGCTCACGCCAGGCATCCGCCTCGGCTACGTGGTGGCCCCGCCACCGCTGGTGCGCCGCCTGGAACTGGCCAAGCAGGCGGCCGACCTGCATACCTCGCAGCTGACGCAGATGGTCGTGCATGAAGTGATCAAGGATGGTTTCCTGGACCGCCATATCCCCAGCATCCGCAGCCTGTACGGCAACCAGTGCCAGGCCATGCTGTCGGCGCTGGAAGAGCACTTCCCGGCCGGCGTCACCTGGACCAGGCCGGAAGGCGGCATGTTCATCTGGGTCACCCTGCCGAAACACATCGACGCGATGCAGCTGCTCGACGAAGCCATCGCCAACAAAGTCGCCTTCGTGCCGGGCGCGCCGTTCTACGCGAACACGCCGGACACGCACACCTTGCGCCTGTCGTTCGTGACGGTGCCGCCGGAACGCATCCGCGAAGGCATCGCCATCCTGGGCAGACTGATCGCCGCAAAAATGTAATTGCCTCCCTTGCGCCCCGCATGCCGCGGGGCGCATCCCTGCTGCCCCAGGCGCCAACGGGCACGCATCTTTTTCGCCCAAAAACCGCTTTCACGACAGCAACTTCGTGGATTTATTTTTAAAAATAACATAAAGATAACATTTCATCATCTCGCGCGGCTGCGATTTTTCACCCAAAAAATTGGCAAAGCGGTATGATTTGAGCGCTGTATCAGATTTGAACCCGGTCAGCCCTTGACTGCACGTGTACATGCGCTCGCGGTCCGCGATCCGCGGCCAGGGCCACACTCCCGCTGCCACCCTGCCTGCCGCCATCCGCGGCGGCCATGGCATGCGGGGCTTCGGCAGCGCCGACAGTGCAGCAAATGCTGGCATCGCAGAGTACATCCGAGAAGGCCGGAAGCAATGAGTCCAGGCAGTGTGGGGCATACCCAGCGGCGTGTAGACGCCATTTTGATTGTCGACGATGCGCCGGCCAACCTTGAGCTGCTGCGCAAGCTGATGAGCGAACAAGGTTATCAAACCTATGTCGCCACGTCCGGCGAACGGGCGCTGGCCATCGCCCAGCGCGCCCATCCCGACCTGATCCTGCTCGACGTGCTGATGCCGGACATGGATGGCATCGAAACCTGCCGCCGCCTCAAGCAGCACCCGCTGACGCAGCGCATTCCCGTCATCTTCATGAGCGCCAAGACGGAGACGGAAGACGTGGTGGCCGGCTTCGACTGCGGCGCCGTCGATTACATCGGCAAGCCGCTGCGCATGGCCGAAGTGTGCGCCCGCGTGCGCGCCCAGCTGCAAATCCGCAGCAACAATGAGACGCAGCAGGAACAGGCCGAGCGCCTGCGCACCATCGTCAACAACATGGCCGAGGGCTTGCTGATCATCGAGGCCGACGGGCGCATCCAGTACACCAATCCCGCCTGCGACCAGTACCTGGGCTACCGCGAAAACGAACTGGCCGGGCGCTCCATCGCCGAGCTGCTCAGCCCTCTCGTGACGCAGGAGTACCTCGATTACTTTGCCATGTACGCGGCCAACCCGGAGACGGCGCACAACCACGGCACGCGCGAAGTGGCGATCCGCCACCGCAACGGCGAGGCGCTCAGCATGGACCTGACCCTGACGCCCATGTATCTGCGCCAGCCCCTGTATATCGGCCTGCTGCACGACATCACGCACCACAAGCAGTCGGAAGACGCGCTGCAGCGCGCCGCCTATCTCGACCCGCTGACGAAGATCGCCAACCGCCGGCATTTCGACAGCTTCCTGGAAAAGGAGTGGCAGCGCGCCGTGCGCGGCGGCAGCGCCCTGTCGCTGGTGGTGCTCGACGTTGACCACTTCAAGCTGTACAACGACAGCCTGGGCCACCCGGCCGGCGACAGCTGCCTGCAGCAGGTGGCGCAAGCCATCGATTCGCACGCCGCGCGCCCCGGCGACCTGGCGGCCCGCTACGGCGGCGAGGAGTTCGTCCTGCTGTTCGCCGACACGGATGCCGGCAGCGCCATGCTGCTGGCCGAAGCCATCCGCACGCACATCGAAGCGCTGCAACTGCCGCACCCGCGCTCCAGCACCTCGCCATGGATCACCGTCAGCATCGGCGTGGCCACCATCGAGCCGCACCAGCTGGACGACCGCAAGGCCCTGTTCGTGGCCGCCGACCGCGCCCTGTACGCGGCCAAGGAAGGGGGCCGCAACCAGGTGCGCGCCACGCATTCCGGCAGCACGGCCTGGGAGACGGTCAAGGCGCTCGTGCTTCGTTGATGTTTTCGGGCCAGGGCCAAGCGGGCCTGAAAAATAGCGAGGGCAAGGCGCAGCGACGCAGACAGTACGCATGTACGGCAAGGAGCTGCAACGCTGCCATCGGTATTTTCTCAGGCCCGTGTCTCCGGCCCGCCGTTCTTGACGTAAATCAGAACATCCTCGACACGCTCAGCTTTGCATTGCGTCCCACGCCCGTCACCGCCTCGCTCAGGTAGGGCATGTAATTGCGGTTGAAGACATTGTCCACCGTCAGGCGCACTTCCGTGCCGCGCCAGATGCCCTGCCGGCCATTCCACGAGGCGAACAGGGTATGCAGCGCATAGCCTTTCGACGGCGGCAAGCGGTACACATTGCCCACCGGCAGGACGCGGTCCTGTTTGGCGACAAAACGGCCCTGCCAGCCGATGCTCGCGCCCAGGTCCGGCATGCGCCAGCCCAGGCCCGCCATCAGCTTGTCCGGCGCGATCGTCGACACGGGTTCGTCCGCACCCCACGGGTCGCGCTGGGAGCCGCTGCGCGTGCCGCGCTGCTTCGACAGCGAGGCGCTGGCGAACAGGCGCGGCGAGTTGTAATAGGACTCGACTTCCACGCCCTGCGTATGGAAGCCGGCCAGGTTGCGGTAGTCGGACAGGGCCGGCGGCACCTTGCCCGATCCCGGCACATAGCCTTCGATCAGGATGCCCAGGCGCGGGCCGATGTTGTCGCTGACCTTGTTGCGGTAAGCCGTCAGGCGCAGTTGCACGTCGTCGCGCGCCATGAACACGTTCTGGCGGTGCAGCATGGCGCCCATGCGCACGGCCGTCACGCGCTCCACGGCCAGGTCGCGGCTGGTGCCCGGCGTGGACGAACCCAGCCTGGACGAGACATAGTATTCATTCGAATACATCTCGTCGATCGTCGGCGCGCGCCAGGTGCGGCTCAAGTCGCCGAACAGCGCCAGCGTGCCGGACGCCTTCCAGAACAGGCCCAGGCGGGGCGACCAGTCCTCGTGCGCCTTCTCGCTGAAATCGTGGCCCGCCTCGGGCAGCGGGCTGTTGTAGCGCGACGCCTTGTTCGGCACGCCCTCGGAGACGACGCGGTCATGGCGCAGCGCCGCCGTCAGGGTGAGGCTGCCATAGGTCATCGCGTCCTGCAGGTACAGGCCCGTGGTTTCCTGGCGCCCGGCCGGCATGTAGTAGGGCTGGAAGTAGCCATAGTTATACGTGGGGTCCTTCAGCGCCGTCGACGACGGGTAGTACATCAGGGTGTCGCGCACGTTCTTGTGCCATTGCAGGCCCGTTTGCAGCACGTGCGACACGGCGCCCGTGGAAAACACGCTTTCGTTGCGCACTTCGGCGATGCGGTCCACATACGAAGCCCAGCTCTCGTTGCCCAGCGAGCCCAGGTAGGAACCCAGCGAGGCCGACGGCAGGCGCTTGTCGTGCTGGTCCGTGTGCGAATAGCCGGCGCTGGCCGTCAGCTTGATCCACGGGTTGTCCTGCGGCGCGTACTGCCATTTCACGGAATACGTGTCGTCGTTCTGGTCGCGGTAGACGGCCTTGCGCTGCCACGCTTCTTCCAGGCCGTATTTCCTGATTTCCGCCTCGGTCGGCGTGGGTACGTCCTCGCCCATGGCGGCGAACGGCCCCCAGCCCGTGCTGCCGCTCTTCATCGCCGTCAGTGTCAGCAACTGCTCCGGCGTCAAACGGATATTCAGCTTCGCCAGGCTCGATGGCGCGTCGATGGCGGAAAAGCGGAACGGCTTGCCATCGGGCTTGCGCAAATCGTCGGACTTGCGCTGCGTGGTAAAAGCCATCGCATCGAAGCGGCCATCGGCCGTGCGGCCGTAGACGGCCACGGTGGCGTCGTTTTCCCCATTGTTCGAGTGGCGCGAATATTTCACCATGGCGCCCACGTTCTCGCCGCCTTCCAGCAAGTCCTGCGCATCCTTGGTCTCGACCGTGATGACGCCGCCAAAGCCGCCATTGCCATACAGGCTGGTATGCGCACCCTTGTTGACTTCGATCTGCTTGATCAGTTCCGGCTCGATGAAGATGGAACCCTGGCGGTATTTTTCGAACCCCTTGGGCACGCCGTCGAGGATGACCTTCACGTCCTGGACTTTATTGAAGCCCCAGATATTGAGGCTCTGGCCGCTGGGACGGGCCGTGCCGGCCAGGTCCACGCCGGGCAAGGTGTCGAGCAGCGAGGCGACGTTGTCCGCTTGCTGGCGTTCGATGTCGGCGCTGCTGATGTACGAACGTCCGGCCGTGCCGGCGCTGATGGCGTCGCCAAACACGCTGATGGCGGGCATCTGCGTGTCGTTGTTCGCCGCGTCGTCCTTCCCGGCCTTGTCGGCCGCCCAGGCGGCGCCGCCCACGCTGCCCAGCACCAGTGCCAGCGCGGCGGCCATCGGCGTCAAGCCGCCCGTACGCGCCGTGGCGCGCCATCCTTGTTTGCTGCTGATCTTCATTGCTATCCTTGCCTGGGGTTGCCCACTACTTATGCTTCTGGAATGAAAAATGCTGGGCAGAGGGAACAGACAGTGCACGATCAAGCGGCGGCGTTGAAGGAAGCGTGGCGGCGGCATTCTGCCCGCGCGAAAACGCGCCGGCGCGGGGCCGGCGGCGTAGCGCACTCACCGGGGATATATTGCCTTAGTGAAATGCGGAACACATCATAACTCCAATGCGAATGATTCGCAATACGATTTGATGACTACTTATTCAGGATAGCCGGTGATGTCGGCAATCTCGCGGTACAGGGGCTGCAGCCGCGCATACATCTTGCGGTACACGCGCCGGTACAGCTGCTCGTAAGTCTGGCTGTGCCCGGGATGCGGCTGGAATACCCTGCCCTTGCGCGTCATGGCCTGCACGGCGGCGGGGAAATCCGCATGCCAGCCCAGGCCCACGGCGGCGGCGATGGCGGCGCCCAGGCCCGAGCTTTCATACACGTGGGCGCGCGCGGCGGGCAAGCCGAAGATGTCGGCCGTCAGCTGCATGGCCGCGTCGCTTTGCGAGCCGCCGCCCGCGATGCGCAGCTCCGTGATGGCAATGCCGCTGCGCTGCTCGATGCGCTCCTTGCCTTCGCGCAGCGCATACGCCAGGCCTTCGAGGATGGCGCGGTAGATGTGCGCGCGCGTGTGCACGTCGCCAAAGCCGATCATGGCGCCCTTCGCTTCCGGTCCCGGCACCTTGATGCCGGGGCTCCAGTACGGCTGCAGCATCAGGCCCATGGAACCGGGCGGCACGGCCTCGACCAGGCGGTCGAACAGCGCCTCGGCGGACAAACCCGTGCCATCTTCGGCGGCGGCCGCCCGTTCGCGGTCGCCGAACTGCTCCTTGAACCAGTTGACCATCCAGTAGCCGCGGAAGATCTGCACTTCCGTGCTGTAGGCGCCCGGCATGGCGGCCGGATACGGGGGAATGAAGCGCGTCACTTCCACGTACTTGCGGTTGGTCGTGTTGATGGTGGCCGTGGTGCCGTAGCTGAGGCACGCCACGTGCGGCTCGACGCAGCCGGCGCCCAGCACTTCGCACGCCTTGTCAGCGGCGGCCGCCAGCAGGGGGGTACCTTCCGGGATGCCCGTCGCCGCGGCCGCCGCGGCCGTGATGGCGCCCATGCGTGTGCCCGGCGTCACCAGCTCGGGCAGCATGGCGCGTTGAATCGCCAGCGCCTGCCACTTCCAGTCGAAGCGCCCGGCCCACGCGTGGCGCTTGTAGTCAAACGGGATATACGCCACCTGCGAACCCGTCGAATCGACGTAATTGCCGCACAAGCGGTGATTCAGAAAACCCGACAGCAGCAGGAATTTATGCGTGCGGCGCCAGATGTCGGGCTGGTGCGCGCTGATCCAGTTGATTTCGGCCTCGCGGCGGAAATACGCAATCGTGCCATCGAGGCGCGTGACGCGGAAAGCGGCGCGCCACCACGGCGCCAGCCGGGGAATCTGGCGCGTGCTGCGCTGGTCCAGCCAGGTGATGGCGGGCCGCAAAGGCTGGCCCTCCCGGTCCACATTGACCACCGTGCCGCGCTGCGTGGTCACGGCCACGCCGGCCACCAAGGACCTGGCTATGTCCGTGCCGCGCCACAGCTGCTGGCACGCTTCGCACACGGCTTGCCAGTAGCCGCCGGCGTCATGCTCGGCCCATCCCGGGTGCTCGGAGTAGTACGGTTCGAGGAAGACTTGCGCCTTGGCCGCCAGCGTGCCGTCCCGGTCGAACAGCAGCGCGCGCACGCTTTGCGTGCCATTGTCGATGGAGAGGATATACGGGCCATTGCCCTGTGCGGCGGCCATCTCAGGCCACGCTGGCCAGCGCGGCGCGCAGCGCCTGCAGCAGCGCCTGCGGATCTTTTTCCGGCTGCGCGCTGAACACGGGCGCTTCCCAGTCCTGTCCCCGCACGGCCACCACGCGCAAGCGCCCCTGCGCATGCCAGGCCGGATACCAGCCCACGTCGACGATGTCGCCATTCGCGCACGTGATCTGCAGCAGGTCTTCCCCCAGGTCGTCGATGAGGGCGGCCACGCTCTGGCGCAGGTCCAGCGGCGACAGGCTGTCATAGGTGATGCGGGCGTCGCCCAGCGCCAGGGGCTGGCCAAACAAGGTGGTCTCGATGATGCTCTCCTCTTTTATAGTCTTATCGCTGTTTTTATCGCTGCTTTTATCATTGCGTCATTCGCCTTGCGGCACGCTGTAATGACTGCGCCACAGGGCCAGGTAGCGCGCCTGCTCGGCATCCCAGCGCACATCATCCCACCCCAGTTCGCGCTGGCAGATACTGCGCAGGCGCGGCATGATAGCAAGCGCGCCGCCGGCCAGCTGCAAACCGAGGCGCGTGCGCCGCAGCAGCAGGTCGTCCAGGTGCTGCACGTCTTCGTTGCGCGCGCCCCAGCGCAGCTGCGCCCACAGGGTCTGCGTGCCGGGAGCCGGCGCCAGCTCGCCCTCGTGCGCCGCATCGCACAGCGCCTGCGCGGCCGCGCCGTGGCGGCCCAGCAAGCGCGCGCGCTGTTCGCCATCGAGCGCCAGGGCCTTGCCCGACAGGGGCGGCGCGGCATCGAAAATGGGTTGCGGACGCAAATCCGCCTGCCAGCCCGGCAGCAGCGGCGCGGCCTGGCGCAGCGCGTCGAGGGCGATCACGCGGAACGTCGTCAGCTTGCCGCCCGCCACCGTCAGCAAGCCGTTTTCCAGCCACAGCGCATGTTCGCGCGCTTCCTTCGACGGGTCAAGCTGGCCGCTGTCGATCACGGGACGCACGCCGGCAAACGTGGCCAGCACATCGTCTTCGCCCAGCGCCAGCTGCGGGAATTGCCAGCGCAGCGCCGCCAGCAGGTAATCGAGTTCGGCGCGCGTGATGGCCGGTTCCAGGTCCAGGCTGGCGCGGTGGTCCACATCGGTGGTGCCCACCAGGGTCACGCCCTCCCAGGGATAGGCGAAGACGGGCCGGCCATCGCGCGGATGCATCAGGCTGACGGCCTGCGCCAGCGGCAAACGCCAGGCGGGCAGCAGCAGATGGCTGCCGCGCAGGGGCCGCAGCTTCGGTTTTTCTCCCGCCTGGCCGCGCAAGCCATCGGCCCAGGCGCCCGTGGCGCTGATTACCAGGCGCGCGCGCACGGCGGGCGCCGCGCCATCGAGCGCATCGATCAACGTGGCGCCGACGACCTTGCCATCTTCGCGCAGCAGCGATGCCACGCCCAGGTAATTGACGGCCACGCCGCCATGGCGGCGCGCTTCCTGCAGCACGCGCAGCACCAGGCGCGCATCGTCCGTCTTGGCATCCTGGTACAGCATGCCGCCCCGCAGCCCCTCGCGCTGGACGTGCGGCGCCAGCATGCAAAAATCCGCCGCATCGACATAGCGGCGCGCGCGCCGGCCCGCCATCACGTCATAGATGGCCAGGCCCAGCATGAACTGGCGCCGGCCCGGCTTCCTGCCCGCGTAGTCGCCGAAGGCAAAGCCTTGCGGCTCGACCAGCCCTGCCGCATCCGCCAGCAAGGCTTGCCGCTCATGCACCGACTCGCGCGTCATCGCAAACTGGCCCTGCTTCAGATAGCGCAAGCCGCCGTGCACCAGCTTCGAGGAGCGGCTCGACGTGCCCCAGGCGAAATCGCGCTGCTCCACCAGCAGCGCCGTCAAGCCGCGGCGCGCCGCTTCCAGCAGGATGCCGGCGCCCGTGATGCCGCCGCCCACGATCAGCACATCCCATTCGCGCGCCAGCACGCCAGGCAGATCCGCCCTGCGCGGCGCGGCGGCGTTCACAAGCCGCCTCCCGCCTCGGGCAGCAGTTTGCCGGGGTTCATCATGCCCTGCGGGTCGAACTGGCGGAACAGCGCGCGCATGGCCGCGATGCCCAGTTCCCCTTTTTCCGCTGCCAGCCACGGCGCGTGGTCCGTGCCCACGCCATGCTGGTGGCTGATGGTGCCGCCGTTGGCGACGATGGCGGCGCTGGCCGCATCCTTCAGGCTGCGCCAGCGCGCCATGTTTTCCTCGTACGTGGGCGCCAGCCGGTATACATACGTGGTGTATACGCTGGCGCCCTGCGCATACACGTGCGACAGGTGCGTGTAGGCGTGCACCTGCTCGCCGTGCGCGGCCAGCGCGCCCGCCCCCGCCTGCTCCAGCGCCGCCATCATCGGCGCCACGCGGGACCAGTCGACGGCCGTTTCCACCGTGTCGATGACGTAACCGTGTTCCCAGGCGCCATTGCGCAGGTAGACGTTGCGAAAGCGCCCCTGCTTCCACTTCTCGCCCATGTGGCGCCCCACATGCACGCCCCTGTGCCGCCGGGCCAGCGCCAGCGCGCCGCGCAGGGCCGCGCGCGCCGGCTTTTCTTCCCCGCTGACGCCCACCATCAGCATGCATTTGCCTTCGCCGCAGCCGCGCAGGGACAGGTAGCGCTCCAGCCAGCCCACCAGCTTCCTGTGGCCGGCCAGGGTCAGCATGGTCTGCGTTTCCAGCGCGTTCGACAGGCGCAGCATGCACAGGGGCAGGCGCGCCTGGGCCAGCGCCCGCACGGCCGCCTGCGCCTGGCCCCAGTCGGCGAAAAACACGGCGTGGAACGCTTCATGGGACGGCAGCGGCGAGACGCGCACGGTGGCTTGCGTCAGGATGCCCAGCCGCCCTTCGGAGCCGAGCACCATTTCGCGCAGGTCGATGCCGGCCGCCGAAGCGGGAAACGTGGGGATGCTCAGGGTGCCGCAAGGCGTTTCCACCTCGCCGCCCGCGAACAGCTGCTCGATGCGGCCATAGCGCAAGGATTGCTGGCCCGAGGAGCGCGTGGCGATCCAGCCGCCCAGGGTGGAGTATTCGAACGACTGCGGATAGTGGCCCAGCGTATAGCCATGCGCGCGCAGCTGCGCTTCCAGGTCGGGGCCGTAGACGCCCGCGCCGAACGTGGCCAGCTGCGCCTCGCGGTCCAGGTGGCCCAGCGCAGATAAGCGCTGGAGGCTCAGCGACAGCACGGGACGCGGCCCCGCCGCCACCGTCAGGTGCCCGGCCACGCTGGTGCCGCCGCCGTGCGGTATCACGGCCACGCAGGCGTGGCGCGCATACTCGAGCAGTTGGCGCACCTGCAGCGCGCTGTCGGGAAAGGCCACGCCATCGGGCACCGCGCCGATGCGCCCGTGGCGCAGCTTGAACCAGTCGGGCAGGCTTTGGCCGAGTGCATGGCGCACGCGCGTGGCAGGCCGGGTATCGATCAGCGGATGCGGCGCCAGGCGCGACGCGGGCACCTGCGCGCAGGCGTCGTCAAAGGTCGCGTCGAGCATGGGGCTGCCCGGTCCCAGGCGCGCGCCCAGGAATGCCAGCGCCTCCGCACTCAGCGCGTACGTGACGCTCTCGTCCCCCCAGCCATTCCAGCGTTGCATCGGTTTCTCCCTGTGCAGTCCCAGTTGCGCGCCACGGCGGCTTGCTATACTGTCCTTGCCAGATCAACAGCATATGCCGCCACAGGCCAGGGGTATTGGTTTTTCATGACAATCGCATTGTTCCATCATGCCAGGCGCTGACAGCCACCACGCGGAAGGCCGGGTCGCCGGCGCCTATCTGCAGCCGCTGCTGGAAGCGGCCGGCGCGCACGGCATCGCAGCGGCCACCCTGGCGCAGGCGGCCGGCGTGGCGCCGCACAACCTGGAAGCGTCCGCGCCCAGCCTGGCCGCGCGCGACTACGTGCGCCTGCTCGATGCGGGCGCCCAGCTGGCGGGCGACGCGCATTTCGGCCTGCACGTGGGCCAGCGCGTGCGCATGGGCACCTACAGCGCCTACGGTTTGATACTGCTCAGTTGCAGCAACGTGGGCCAGGCGCTGGAACAGACGGCCCGCTACGAACGGCTGGCGCACGACCTGGGCCGCTCGACCCTGCAGCGCGACGGCGCCGTCGCGCATTACCGCTGGGCCAGCAACTATCCGGGCGCCAGCCGGCACCTGGTCGACAGCGTCTTTGCCGGCATCCGCGTGTGCGGCGACTGGCTGGCGGGCATGCCGCTGCCGCCGGCCCGGCTGGCGTTCACGCACGATGGCGGCGGCGAGCTGCAGCGCCACGCGGCGCACCGCGACGAATACGTGCGCGTGCTGGGCAGCCTGCCCGCCTTCAACGCCCCCGCCAACACCGCCACCTTCGACGCGCAATTGCTGGACTGGCCCGTGCCGAACGCCGACGTCAGCCTGTACCCCGTGCTGTGCCAGCATGCGGAGCAGTTGCTGGCGCAGCGCCAGGCCGCAGCCGGGACGGGCGGCGGCATCGAAGCGCAGGTGCATGCGGCCATCGTGGGCGGCTTGCGCCAGGGTTCCGCGCGCCTGGCTACCGTTGCCGCCGCCTTGGCCGTCACGCCGCGCACCCTGCAGCGCAAGCTGGCCGACGCGGGCACCAGTTTCCAGGCCCTGCTGGACCAGGCCAGGTACGGCCTGGCGCGCGATTATCTGCGCCAGCCGGGCCTGTCGCTGGTCGACATCGCCTTCCTGCTGGGCTACCAGGAACAGAGCGCCTTCAACCATGCGTTTCGCGTGTGGACGGGCACCAATCCCGGCGCCTGGCGCCTGCAGGAATTGCAGGCCAGGCAAGCGGACGTATAGGCGTGCGCGGGCCATGCCTGGCGCGTTTTCTGGCTATACTGGCATAGTCTGACCTCCCACGATCACTCCAACCCGCAATGCAAAGGATTAATATGCAACTCAAAGACAAAGTCGCACTGATTACCGGCGCCGCCAGTGGTATCGGCAAGGAAATGGCTATTGAATACGCGAAACAGGGCGCCAAGGTCGTCATCGCCGACCTGGCCCTGGAAGCGGCCAGCAAGACGGCCGAGGAAATCAAGCAGTCGGGCGGCCAGGCGTTTGCCGTCGCCATGGATGTTTCCAGCGAAGCACAAGTCGACCAGGGCGTGGCGGATGCCGCGGCCCACTTCGGCGGCATCGATATCCTGATCAGCAACGCGGGCATCCAGATCATCAGCCCCGTCGTCGACTACCCGTTCGACCAGTGGAAAAAGATGCTGGCCATCCACCTGGACGGCGCCTTCCTCACCACGCGCGCCTGCATGCGCGAAATGATCAAGGCGGGCCGCGGCGGCGCCATCATCTACATGGGTTCCGTGCACTCGCACGAAGGCTCGCCGTTCAAGAGCGCCTATGTGGCCGCCAAGCACGGTTTGCTGGGCCTGGCCAAGGTGGTGGCCAAGGAAGGCGCGAAAGACCATATCCGCGCCAACGTCATCTGCCCCGGCTTCGTGCGCACGCCGCTGGTCGACAAGCAAATCCCCGAACAGGCGGCCCAGCTGAAGATCACGGAAGAGGAAGTGATCAAGAATGTGATGCTGAAGGAAACCATCGACGGCGAATTCACCACCACGCAGGACGTGGCGCAAACGGCCGTGTTCCTGGCAGCGTTCCCGTCGACGGCGCTGAGCGGCCAGTCCATCGTCGTCAGCCACGGCTGGCACATGCAGTAATCGTCACGCCCGCCCGCATCGGCTGCGCGGCAGTGATGTGGGCGGGCGTTGCCGCGCAAGCGCATTCACCTTTCCGTATTCCACCCGAAAGCTTTTCCATTGCAAGACAACACTTACCGCCACCCGCGCGCGGGCTGGCCGGGGCGCCTGTTTGCCGCGCTCGCCAACTGCACGCACTTTGCCAACATTCGCCAGGCCATCCTGTCCCGCCTGCCTTTCGTCACCCTGCATAGCGACGTGCGCGACGTCGTGTACGTGAGCTGGCTGGTCGACGCGCAGGCCGCGCAGCAACTGCTGCCCGCCGGCGTGACCTTGTGGCAGCGCGACGGCAAGACGCCGTTCACGGTGCTGACCTACCGCCACGGGCATTTCGGTCCTGCCCTGCCGGGCCCGCTGCGCCGCCTGCTGCCATCGCCCCTGCAAAGCAACTGGCGCCTGTACCTGGACCACACGCCGCCAGGCGCGCCCGCCGTACCCTGCGTCTACTTCCTGAAAAACATCATGGATAGCCTGCCCCATGCGCTGGGCACGCGGCTGTTCAGCGATATCCTGCCCACGCACCTGGCTGCCGGCATGACCCTGGACGTCACTGCCACGCAGGCCCGCTGCAGCATTGCCGGCGGCGCCGGCAGCGCCCCGCCGCTGGACGTGCAGGCGGACATCGCCGCGGAGCGCGCGCTCGATACGGATTGGCAGCAACTGTTCGGCAACTGGCACGACGCCGTCGCCTTCCTCGCCTGCCAGGATGCGGCCATCGCGCACGTGCCCCGCAACGGCAAGCTGGTCTTCGGCGAAATCGACTTGCCCGTTGATCTGGATCAAGTGCAAGCGCTGGCGGCCTTGCGCGCCGATTGCGGCTTGCTGGGGCAGTTGCCGCCCCTGTCGCCGCCGTTTGCCTTCCTCGTGCGCAAGATCCCGTTCAAGGCGTTGTCAGAGCGCCTGCTGTAGCGCGGCGGCGCTCCCCCGTGCGCGGGGAAGTGGCGGCGCTTGCCTGGCCGCCGCGCCGCCGGTCCAGCTTGAACAAGGCCATCGCTTGCTCCAGCTGCAAGGTCTGGTCCTGCAAGGACGCCGAGGCGGCCGCCGATTCCTCCACCAGCGCCGCGTTCTGCTGCGTCACTTCATCCATCTGCGTGACGGCCATGTTGACCTGGCCGATGCCGTGGCTTTGCTCGCGCGAAGCGGAAGCGATCTCTTCCATGATGCCGTGCACGCCCTGCACGGCGCCCAGCATCTCGGCGCTGCTGGCGCCCGCCTGCTGCGCCAGCTTCGCGCCCGCCTGCACCTGCGCCAAAGACGCCGTGATCAATTGCTTGATTTCCGTGGCGGCTGCCGCGCTGCGGTGCGCCAGGCTGCGCACCTCGCCCGCCACGACGGCAAAGCCCCGTCCCTGGTCGCCCGCGCGCGCCGCTTCCACGGCCGCGTTCAAGGCCAGGATATTCGTCTGGAAGGCGATGCCCTCGATGATGCCCGTAATGTCGCCGATCTTCTTCGACGAGGCGTCAATGTCCGCCATCATGCTCACCATCTGGCCGACGATCTCGCCGCCCCGCCCCGCCAGGCCATGCACTTTGCCCGCCATGTCGCTGGCCTGCACGGCGTTGCCGCTGTTTTGCTGCACCGTGGCGGCCAGCTGCTCCATGCTCGAAGCCGTCTGCTGCAGGGCGGACGCCTGCGCTTCCGTGCGCCCCGACAAGTCCATATTGCCGGCGGCGATTTCCTGGCTGGCCATGCTGATGCGCAAGAAATTACCGCGCACATCGCCCACGATGGAGTGCAGATTTACGCGCAACTGGCGCAGCGAGCGCAGCAGTTGTCCCATCTCGTCGCGCCGCGTCGTATCGAGCTCGCCCGTCAGGTCGCCGCCCGCCATCACGTCGCAAGCCTGGCGCGCCTGCTGCAGCGGCTGCAGCACGGCGCGGTGCAGGCTGTGCCAGAAATACAGGGTTGCGCACAAGCCCGCCACGGACAAGCCCGTCAGCCAGCCGCCCGCGCTGGCCGGCAGCACGCCCGCATTCCACGCCAGCTGCAGCAGCAATACCAGGCTCAGCAAGCCCAGGTTCCAGCCGATGCGCTTGCCCAGCGGCAAGTCGCGCAAGCTGGCCAGCCGGGCCAGCCAGCCCGTGCGCACGGCCGCGCCCTGGCTGATGACGATGCCGCCGGCTTGCCCCGCCTTGATGCGCGCATACAGGGCGGACGCCTGCGCCACCTGCTGGCGCGTGGGCTTGGTGCGCACGGACATGTAGCCGACGGCCACGCCATCCTCGACCACGGGCGTGACATTGGCCAGCACCCAGTAGTAATCGCCATTCTTGCAGCGGTTTTTCACCATGCCGCTCCACGAGCGCCCCGAGCGGATGGTGGCCCAGAAATCGGCAAACGCTTCGACCGGCATGTCCGGGTGGCGCAGGATGTTTTGCGGCGCGCCGATCAATTCTTCGGCGCTGTAGCCGCTGACGGCGATGAAATACGGGTTCGCATACGTGATATTGCCTTGCAAGTCGGTAGTCGAGACGATGGTCTCGGTATCGCTCAGATTGATCTCGGTATCGCTGACGGGAAGATTGAGTCGCATGGTCGGATCCTTGGCTGTAGCCCGTGCAGGCACGGGGAAGCGGGCAAATGCCAGACGGCAGGAAGCCGGCGGCAGTCTGCACCGATATCTTAATTTTAATATCTGATTATTAATTTAAATCGGCAATTTTTACTTGCGAAATTGCCTTGCGAATCTGTAAATATTGCAGGCGGCAGCGTGGCCGCAGGGGAATGGCGGGGCGGTGCCGGAACAGCGTGGCTGTCCCGGCGGCAAACGGCGCGGCGCTTAACGGGGCACGTAGCGCCAGCCGGCGCTTTCCAGCATGAAGGTCAGTTCCGTCTTGATGCCGTCCGGGCGGCTCGGCACGCTCAACTCCGTATCGCATACGAGGTAGCCCGTCTTGCGCTTGACCTCGCAGTCGTTGATGGCCTTGACCTGCATGGTGCTCTGCGCTTCCTGCATCTGCACATCCTTGGCCGCTTCCGGATTGCGCGCCACTTCTTCCTTGGCCCAGGCGCGTATCATCGCCTGCGCCTCGGCCGGCGACGGTCCCGCGAACTTGGCGTTCTTGCGCTCGACGCCCACCCAGGTACCGTTCTCGTTGCGCAGCGGCAGCACCATGAAAGCATCGCGCATGCCCGCGCTCATGGCGACCAGGCACACTACTTCGCCCGGCACTTCCTGCGAATCCTGGCAGCCGGCCAGGCTGGTGACCTTGACGGCGATCGGTACCGTCACATTCGATTGCATTTTGGCCTGGGTCTTGGCGACGCCCGCCTGCACGGCGGCGTGAATTTGTTCGAGCGTCGGCGTGCTTGCAGCCTGGGCTGGCAGGATGGCAAACAGGGCGGCGGCGGTCAGGGCGAGGGAAGTCAGGCGCATGGGTGTCGAGAATAGTGAGCAAAGGCCGGCAGTCTAGCACTTTGCATAAAGACAGCTGTTTCTATTGAGAATGATCCACCGCATCGGGTGCGAGAAAAGCCCCGCCCCCGTCCGCCTGTCCGCGCAGGCGCAGGCCGATGGCGCGCAGCATCTCGACCAGCTCCTGCAGACGCAATCCCTCGTCCGTCAGCCGGTATTCCACCTTCACGGGCACTTCCGCGTAGACCGTGCGCGTCAGCAAGCCCGCCTCTTCCAGCGCGCGCAAGTCCAGGGTCAGCATGCGCTGCGAGATATTCGGCACGGCGCGGCGGATTTCGCTGAAGCGCTTTGCTCCCCCCATCAGATAGCTGAGCAGCACGATGCGCCAGCGCCCGCCCAGCAACCGCATGGCTTCTTCCACGGCGCAGCCGGAGACATTGTCTTTCATGTGGAGACCCCATCTGGTATAAAAAATGTACCTATACCACATTATTCTGCCTTCTTCCAAATAGTAACCATAGAAGCTAGACTGCCCTTCCCTCAGCCCACATGGAGTCTCGACTTGGAAACCACCCTGATCTACAGCGTGCCGTTCGGCTGCTCGTTTGCCGCCATCGCCGCCCTCGAATGGAGCGGCATGCCGTATCGCCTGGCCCGCGTGGAAGCGCGCGATCCGGCCAGCAAGCAGCATCCCGCCTTTCTCGCCATCAATCCCCTGGGCCAGACGCCGGCCCTGCTCACGCACGCGGGCACGCCGCTGCTGGAAAGCATGGCGATCCTGCTGCATATCGCCGCGCGCGCGCCGCACAAAAGCCTGGGCTATGTGCAAGGCACGCCCGGCTACGACCGCCTGAACAGCGTGCTGGCTTTCCTGCACACGACGTTTCACGCGGCCTTCATGCCCGCCTTCCAGGCGGCGCGCGCGCCGGCAACCGATGCGCGCGCGGCCGTCTGGCGCGAGATGGCCATCGAGAAGGTCAACAAAGGCCTGGCCTACCTGGAGCGCCTGCTGACTGGCCGCGGCTGGCTGGCCTCGGACACGGCGCCAGGCATCGCCGACGCCTACCTGGCCGCCACGGCGCGCTGGGCCGAACCGCTGCAGCTGGCCAGCCTGGCAAGCTATCCGCACGTGGCGCGCGTGCTGGCGGCGCTGGAAACGGACCCCGGCATCCGCTTTGCCCACGCCATCGAGCACGGCGTGCCGGCACCCAGCCAGGGCGGCTTCCTGGGCCACGTGCCGCTCGACCAACTGGCACTGCCAGCCGGATAACCGGCGGTCAACTCCCGCAGTTGACCCCGCTTTATTGCTATGATGTCGGGCTGCCGGCGGTACAGCCGGCCACGTCAATACCATATCGATAACGTCGTCATAAAAATCGGGAGTTTGAATGAGTTTACGTCTGCTGCTCTTGGGAGCATTCGGTGCCGCCATGGCCACCACCGCCGCCTTGCCTGCGCTGGCCGCGCCGCGCGGCTTCACCGTGGAAGACATGGTTGCCATGGAACGGGTGGGCAGCCCCGTGCTGTCGCCGGACGCCACGCGCGTCGTCTACACGGTGCGCACCACCAACCTGGACAAGAACCGCGGCAACACGCAGCTGTGGATGATCGACCTGCGCGCGCCCAACGCGGCACCGCGCCAGCTCACGCGCGGCGAGTCCAGCGCCAGCGACCCGCAATGGTCGCCGAACGGCGACGCCATCTACTTCCTGTCCGGCCGTTCCGGCTCCTCGCAAGTGTGGCAGCTGCCCCTGAACGGCGGCGAAGCGGCCAAGGTCACCGATCTGGCGCTGGACGTGGACACCTACCGCTTGTCGCCGCAGGGCGACCGCCTGGCCTTCAGCATGGGCGTCTTCCTCGATTGCGCGGACCTCGCCTGCACGAAGAAGCGCCTCGATGAAAAAGCCAAGAACAAGGCCAGCGGCATGGTCTACGACCAGATGTTCGTGCGCCACTGGGATACCTGGGCCGACGGCCGCCGCAACGCGCTGTACTCGGCGCCCATCGACGCCACCGGCAAGGTCAGCGCCGCACCCGTCAGCCTGAGCGGCACCCTCGATGGCGACGCGCCGTCGAAGCCGTTCGGCGACAACAGCGAATACAACTTCAGCCCGGACGGCAAGACCGTGGCCTTCTCCGTGCGCGTGGCGGGCCGCACGGAATCGTGGTCGACCAACTTCGACGTCTACACGATTCCGGCTATCGGCGGCCAGGCGCCGCGCAATCTCACGGCCGACAATCCGGCCTGGGATGCCAAGGCCACCTACTCGCCCGACGGCCGCACCCTGGCCTATGTCGCCATGACCAAGCCTGGCTTCGAGGCGGACCGCTTCCACCTGGTCTTGATGGATGTCGCCACGGGCAAGAAGCGCACCGTGGCCGACGACTGGGACCGCTCCGTGGCCGACTTCCGCTGGACGCCGGACGGCAAGGCCTTCCTCGTCGCCGCCGATGACGTGGGCCAGCACCGCCTGTTCCACATCGACGCGGCCAGCGGCAAGGTCGCCGCGCTGACGGGCAAGGGCGCCGTGGGCGGCTTCGACGTGCGCGGCAATACCATCGTGCTGGCGCAAGCCAGCCTGTCGTCGGGCGCGCAGCTGTACACGCGCAAGCTCGATGCGAAGTCGGAAACGGCGCCGATGGTGCAGCTGACGAAACAGAATGCGGCGGCCCTGGCCGACGTGCGTTTCGGCGAATACGAGCAGTTTTCGTTCGCGGGCGCCGATGGCGAAACCGTCTACGGCCACGTGATGAAGCCATGGAATGCCAAGGCCGGCGAAAAATATCCGATCGCCTTCCTCGTGCACGGCGGCCCGCAGGGCAGCTTCGGCAACAGCTGGAGCTACCGCTGGAATCCGCAAGTGTATGCGGGCGCCGGCTACGCCACCGTCTTCATCGACTTCCACGGCTCCACCGGCTATGGCCAGAAATTCACGGACGCCATCAGCGGCGACTGGGGCGGCAAGCCGCTGGTCGACCTGCAAAAAGGCCTGGAAGCGGCCACCAGGAAGTTCCCATGGCTGGACCGCGAGCGCAGCTGCGCGCTGGGCGCGTCCTACGGCGGCTACATGATGAACTGGATCGCCGGTAACTGGCCGGACGGCTTCAAATGCCTGGTCAACCACGACGGCGTGTTCGACAACCGCGGCATGGCTTACGCGACGGAAGAACTGTGGTTCACCGAGTGGGAAAACGGCGGCACCTACTACGATGCGCCGGCCAAGTACGAGCAGTTCAATCCCGTGAACTTCGTGAAGAACTGGAAGACGCCGATGCTGGTGGTACAGGGCGACCTGGACTTCCGCATCCCCACCGCACAGGGCCTGGGCACCTTCACGGCGCTGCAGCGCCGGGGCATCCCGAGCAAGCTGCTGGTCTTCCCGGACGAAAACCACTGGGTGCTGAAACCGGCCAATTCGCTGCTGTGGCATCACACGGTGCTCGATTGGCTCAATACCTACACCAAGAAGTAATCGGATGAATGTCGGATTACGGCCTTTGGCCTCGGCGGCCCCGCCCAATCCGACCTACGTTCGCTCTTCATGACAAAAAAGCCGCACGGTGCATCCCAGCACCGCGCGGCTTTTTCCATGCGTAGGTCGGATTAGCGGCGCGCGCGCCGCGTAATCCGACACATCCACCATCGTTCAATACGCAGTGAGCGCCTTGGCGAACTTCACGATCCACAGCCGGCTTGGGCGTTCGCGGTCGTCGCCGCGCGCCACGCGGATGGTGTTGCCCGCGGTGCAACCGACAGCGCTGCTGGTGACGATGGCACCGTTGGCGTCGACCGTGCACTTGGTCACGTCGGCGTCCGCCACTTCCACGCCATTCGCGTCAAAGATCTTGGTTTTCAGGCCGAAGTCATTGTCGTTGGCCAGCGCGATGGTGGAGTCGTCGACCAGGGTCAGGCCTTCCGCCTTTTCCGCTGCCCAGCCGATGGCGTTCAAGTCCAGCAGCAGGGTTTTCTTCAGCGGCGTGACAGCCGCCCAGTCGGCGCCATTGACGGCCGCGCCGCCCATGCTGCTCTTTTCCAGGTCGGACGTCGTCGCGTTGAAGGCGGCGGCCGCAATATCGGTGGCGCCCTTCAATTCGACCAGCATCAGCTTGTTGAATACCTTGCCCGACGGCGCGGCGCCCTGCTCGATGACGAGGAACTTGCCGCCGCCCAGCGCCACCATGTCGCCCAGCTTGGCGTTGCCCGTGCGGCCATCCTGGTAGTCGGCGGCATTGAGCGGATACGCATACATCTTGCCGCTGGTGCCCGTGGTCGGGTCGAATTCGATCCAGCGCGTGAAACGGGCAAAGCGCTCGACCTGCTCGGCCTTCTTCGTCACCGAATACATGGCCGTGCCGTCGGACAGGGGGCTTTGCAGGAAGGCGTACAGCTTGTCGTTGCTCGCGTCCAGGGTCATGCCTTCCATGCCGCGGTTCGCGCGGCGCTTGGCGAACAGCGCCGGCAAGCCCTTGCCCGGCTCGTACTTGGCCTGGATGACGCCCGTGGCGGCGTCGAGCTTGACGATGAAGGGGCCGTATTCATCCGACACCCACAGCGCATTGCGCTTGGCATCGACAACGATGGCTTCCGAATCGAGGCCACCCGCATTGAAGACGGCCTTGCCGCTTGCGTCGAACTTCATCGCATCCATGACGGGAATCTCGGCCGAGTTGCCGACCGAGCCCACGGGCACGGGCAAGCCCGAGCTGTTGACCGTGGCGGACACCTTGATCGGCGTGCTCGATGCCAGCACGGCGCCATTCTTGCCCACCGTGATCACGCCAAACGACGGGGTAAAACTGGGCGACGGGAAGATCTTGCTGCCGATGGTGCCCTTGCCCGATGGATCGGGCACCAGCGGGCCGTCGCCGTTCGGGCCGCGGTCCGTCAAGCCGTAGAATTCCAGGTCGCCGGCCGCGTTCTTGCCCTTGTAGGCCAGGCCGGAACCGTACGACGGCAAAAAGCCGTTCGGGAATTCACCCTTGATCTTGGCATTCGCGCCTTCATACGGCACGTAGTATTTGTCGGCCGCCTGGATCTGGTAACGGGTCACCGTGACTTTCACTTCGCCCACGGGATTGGCCTGCGTCAGCGCCTCGTTGACGGGGGCGCCCGCCTTGGAAGCGAGGGTATCTTCGAAATGCTCGCGCACGAGGGCGCGGCGCTCGGCATCGACCGTGCGGCCGGCGAACTTGCCGCCCACGCTGCCCAGGTGCGCGGCCAGGGCCGCGTTGAAGACGGCCGGGGCGCCGGCAAAGTCCAGGGTCTTGCCGGCCAGCGCCGCCTTCACTTCGGCCGTCAGCCTGATGCCGTTCGACGGATCGCTGTCGTCGTCGAGCAGTTGCAGCGCCAGCAGGCGGTTGACGACCTTGTCGTCCGCCACGTTCGTGCTGGCGGCCAGGGCCAGCGGCGTGACGATGGCGCCGCATGGCGCCGAGCCCAGGGCCAGGCCGCCCACGCTGAAGGCCACCGTGTCGCCGGGATTGCAAATGAATTCGCCCTTGGCATTGGTGCTGGCCTTGGCCGCGCTGCCGGCCACGTAATCGAGGCCTTCCACCGCGCCGTCCAGGAACACGCCCGTCTGCGCCACGGGCTTGGAAGGCTCCGCCGGCGCATTATCGCTGCCGCCGCAGGCAGCCAGGGTCAGGCCGGCGGCCAGGGCCAGCAGGGTCAATTTCGGGATGGGCGTTACGGCAATCTTCATGCATTCCTCGGCTAAGGTGGGTGGGGTCAGCCGTGGAGCATAACTAATCAAAGTGACAAGGCAATGACAGCGGCTAGGCCTGTGGCGCATCCGCCACGGGGCCGCCGATGCCGCCAAAGCGGCCGTCGGCCTGGCGCCGGAACTCCTTGGGCGTGACGCCCTTCACCTGCAGGAAGCGGCGGTTGAAGTTGGCCACGTTCTGGAAACCCACGTCATAGCAGACGTTCGACACATAGTGATCGGTATCCATCAGCAGCTGGCACGCCTTGTTGATGCGCAGCCGGCTGATGAAATCCGTAAAACTGTTGCCCGTGGCCTTGCGGAAGAAGCGCGAGAACTTGCTCAGCGACATGCCCACCTGCTCGGCCAGCATTTCCGCCGAAATCGGCTCGCGGTAATTGTCCGTGATGTAGTTGAGGACGGAATTGACCTTGGCCAGGGTGGCGTCATCGTCGTACGAGCGCAGGGAAGCGCTCGACAGCAAACGGTAGTTGGCCGTGCGCGCCAGCTTGCTCATCAGCTGGACGAATTCGGCGAAGCGCTCGGCGCCATGCGTGGCGCGGATGCGCGCCAGGTGCTGCTCCGCTTCCGCGCCCATCTCGAAAAACTCCACGCCGTAGCTGGAGCGCTCCAGCAGCGGCAGCAGTTCGCGCAGTTCGGGGATGGCGCGCGCGGCGCCCGCCAGCGGCGCATGGGCGAACTGCACGATCATGTCGCGCAGGGCCACGCCCCCTTCCGGCATCACGTTGGAAATCCAGTTGTGCGGCAGGCGCGGCCCCGTCAGCACCAGGTGGCCGGGCGAGAACTCGCCGATATAGTCGCCCACGAACAATCGTCCGCTGGTGGCGACGATCAGGTGCAGCTCGTACTCTTCATGGCAGTGCCAGCGCACGCGCGAGCTGGGATAGCCATGTTCCAGGTAATTGATGATGCCGTCGTAGCTTTCGCGTTCCAGTTCGGGCGCCTTGCGCTCGCTGTCCTTCTGCCACAGGTATTCCATGTTCGTCTCTCCCAGGCTGTCCCCGCCTGTGCCATCCAATGTACCTCAAAAAGCCTCATGCGCCAAAACGTCCCAGTGCCTGCTGGCGGAATTCCTTCGGCGTCATGCCCTTCAATTCCAGGAAGCGCCGGTTGAAATTGGCCACGTTGTTGAATCCCGCCTCATAGCAGATGTTGCTGACATAGCGCTCCGTCTCCATCAGCAGCTGGCACGCCTTGTTGATGCGCAGGCGGTTGACGAAGTCCGTGAAGCTGTTGCCCGTGGCACTGCGGAAGAAGCGCGAAAACGTCCGCTCCGGCATGTCCACCTGTTCGGCCAGCTGTTTCAGCGAAAACTGGCTGCTGTAATTGTGCACGATGAAGTTGATGGCCGAGCTGATGCGCGCCAGGGCCACGTCGTCGTCGCTCGACTGCATGGGCACCGTCGACAGCAGCTGGTAGTCGCTGGTCTGCGCCAGTTCGCCCAGCAGGGTGAGGAACTCGATGAAGCGCGGCAGGCCGCTGCTGTCGCGGATGCGCTGGAAGCGCCGCAGCGACAGCTCGCTGACGCCGAAGAATTCCACGCCGTGCAGCGCGCGCTGCAGCAGCGGGAAAATCCCCTTCAATTCCGGGATGACGGCCGCCATCGAGGCCAGCGGCGGGTGCGAAAACTGGATCACCATGTCGCGCAGGGCCACGCCTTCAGCCGGCGTGTCCAGCGACACCCAGTTGTGCGGCACGCGCGGCCCCGTCAGCACCAGGTGGCCGGGCGTGAACTGGCCGATGTAGTCGCCCACGAAGACCTTGCCGCTCGTCTCGACGATCAGGTGCAGTTCGTACTCGTCGTGATAGTGCCAGCGCACCAGCGAATTCGGAAAGCCGTGCTCCAGATAGCGGATGAAGCCGAAACTGCCTTTCGGCTCGAAGCCGGGCGTGGCGTCGCGCTGCTGTTCCAGCTCCATCTGCGGCAATGCGGCATCGGCCTTGCGTGGCATGGCGCGCCCTCCCCGTCAGGCGACGCGCTGTTCCAGCGCCGCGCGCGCCCCCAGCCCGTACAGGCTGGCCAGCGCCTCGCCCACCGCCTGCGTGAACGCCGGCGTGTCGCTCAAGTCGCCGAACAGCTCGCGCAGGGACAGCAGCGCCGCGGCATCCGCGCCGCCCTGCAGCGCCAGCGCGCGCAGGCGCGCCGCATACGGATCGTTCAATGGCATCTCGCGCCCCTGCTCGTCATGGCCTTCCAGGTAGCGGAACCAGCACGCCACCGTGAAGGCCAGCAGCTTGATCGCGCCGCCCTGGGCAAGCGCTTCGCGCACGGACGGCAGCACGAATTTCGGGATGCGCGCGGAACCCTCCGTGCCGATGCGCGCCAGCTGGTCGCGCACGGCCGGATTCGAGAAGCGCTCGATCAAGGTGTCCTTGTACTGCGTCGGGTCGATGCCGTCCACCGCGCCCAGCAGCGGCGTCACTTCCTCATCCATCATGCGCCGCACCAGCCGGCGGATGCCGGGATCGCCCATCGCTTCATGCGCAAACGTGTAACCGAGCTGCATGCCGATATAGCACAGCGCCTGGTGGCTGGCATTCAAGAGGCGCAGCTTCATCTTTTCATATGGCAGCACGTCGTGCGTCATCTGCGCTCCCACCTTTTCCCAGGCCGGCCGGCCCTGCGGGAATTCATCTTCGATGACCCACTGGCGGAACGGTTCGCACACGACGGGCCAGGCGTCGACGATGCCGAAACGCTCGCGCACCAGTGCCCGGTGTTCGTCCGTGGTGGCCGGCGTGATGCGGTCGACCATGCTGTTGGGGAAGCTGCCATGCATGGCCAGCCAGCGCGCCAGCTCCCCGTCGCGCAGGGCGACAAAGGCCAGCAGCATCTTGCGCGTCACGTCGCCGTTGTTTTGCAGGTTATCGCAGGACATGATGGTAAACGGCGCCAGGCCACGCTGGTGGCGCAGGGCCAGGGCGGCGGCCAGGTAGCCGAACGAGCAGCGCGGCGCCTCGGGGTGCGCCAGTTCGTAGACGATGTCGGCATGGCCGGCGTCAAACTCGCCCGTGCCCTGGTTCACGTAGTAGCCGCCCTCGGTAATGGTGAGCGCGACGATGCGCGTGCCGGGGTCGGCCAGTTTTTCCAGCACGGCCTGCGGCTCGTCGGGCGCATACAGGTATTCGGCGATGCTGCCGATGATGCGCGCGCTATCGCCGGCGGCGCTGCGCTCGACCACCGTGTACAAGCCATCCTGCGCCTGCATGGCGTCGCGCATGGCCGCGTCATGCGCCAGCAGGCCCACGCCGCAATAGCCCCACTGCGCGTGCTCATGGCCGGACAAGGCCAGCAAATCGTCGAGGTACACGGCCTGGTGGGCGCGGAAAAAACCGCCCACGCCGATATGCACGATGCTGGCCACGAGCGCGCCGCGCGCATACGCGGGCACGGCAACGCTTGCGGGCAGGCGTGCCAGGTTCGCCTGGTTCAATGCGATGGCTTCCATTACAGCGCTCCTTTCGCGGCCGCATAGGTCTTGCCGGCGCGGTCGAAATAATGGACGAAGCCCGGCTCGAACGTCAGGTGCGTCTGCTGGCCAGGCTGCAGGCTGCTGCGTTCCGCACCGCGCGACACCACCTGCACATTGTTCGGCAGGCGCACGTAGGTGAGGGTTTCCACGCCCAGGGATTCGACCAGGTCGACGGTGACGGGCACGCTGCCCGCCTGCGCCGCGCCCAGGTGCACGTGTTCGGGACGGATGCCGACAAAGCCGTCGGCCTGCGCCGCGCTGCCCGCCTGCGCCAGCAGCTGCGGCGCCGCGTCGGCGGGCACCACGTTCATGCTGGGCGTGCCGATGAATTGCGCGACAAAGCGGTTGGCGGGACGGTCATACAGTTCCAATGGCGAGCCATGCTGCTCGATCTGCCCGTCGCGCAGCACCACCACGCGGTCGGCCAGGGTCATCGCCTCGACCTGGTCGTGCGTGACATAGATGGTGGTGGCGCCCAGCTCGCGGTGCAGCTTGGCGATCTCGATGCGCGTCTGCACGCGCAGGGCCGCATCGAGGTTCGACAGCGGTTCATCGAACAGAAACACCTTCGGGTCGCGCACGATGGCGCGGCCGATGGCCACGCGCTGGCGCTGGCCGCCCGACAGTTCCTTCGGCGTGCGTTCCAGGTATTTCCCCAGGTCGAGGATGGCGGCCGCCTTGTCGACTTTCTCGCGGATGATGGCCGGATCGACGCCGGCCAGTTTCAGCGCGAACGACATGTTCTGGAACACCGTCATGTGCGGGTACAGCGCATACGACTGGAACACCATCGCCAGGTCGCGCTTGGACGATGGCAGGGCCGTGATGTCGCGCCCGTCGAGCGACAGCTTGCCGCCGTCGATCGGTTCCAGGCCCGCGATCAGGCGCAGCAAAGTGGACTTGCCGCAGCCCGACGGCCCCACGAAGACGACGAATTCGCCCTGCCGGATCTCCAGGTCGATGCCCTTGATGGCGCGGTGCTCGCCAAAGAATTTCTCGATATTGCTCAGTTGAAGGTAAGCCATGATAGTCTCATTTCTAATTTGTTTTCGATGCTTCCAGAAACCGTAGCGAGCGGTTCAAGTTCGGTTTGAGTAGCGGAGCTGTGCGCATGCACAGTGAGCAACGGAGTGCCGAAATTGGGCCGCGCAGTAGGTTTATGGAGGCATCATTTACTTGACTGCGCCAAAGGTCATACCCTGGACCAATTGTTTCTGGCAGAACCAGCCCAGCGCCATGATGGGCGCGATCGCCATCAGCGACGCGGCCGACAATTTGGCCCAGAACAAGCCTTCCGGGCTCGAATACGAGGCGATCAGCCAGGCCAGGGTGCCCGCGTTGGAAGCGCCCAGGTTCAGCGACCAGAACGATTCATTCCACGACCACACCATGCACACGAGGGCCGTGGACGCGATGCCGCCCACGGACAGGGGCAGCACCACATGGCGGAATTCGTCCCACACGGTGGCGCCATCCATGCGCGACGCTTCCAGGATTTCGCGCGGCAGCTCCTTCATGCTCG
Organism: Janthinobacterium sp. FT14W; assembly: GCF_009208755.1. Classification (NCBI taxonomy): domain Bacteria; kingdom Pseudomonadati; phylum Pseudomonadota; class Betaproteobacteria; order Burkholderiales; family Oxalobacteraceae; genus Janthinobacterium; species Janthinobacterium sp. FT14W. The sequence goes on from NZ_WFLL01000017.1 coordinate 98,979, forward strand.
TGTACAGCAGCCAGATCATGATGGGCAAATTCATCAGCATGAACATGATGGTCAGGCCGATGCGCGTATCGAGCAGGCCGAAGTACTGGTAGCAGATATAGATGGGCATCAGGGCGCCCACGCCCGGCATATAGCGCGAGCTGAGCATGAATTTCAGCAAGCCGATGGTGCCGCCCGTGGGAAAGAAGGCCATCGAATACGCGGCCGGGATGGCGATCAACAGGCCGATGGCCGTCGAGACGACGCTGGTAAACAGCGAATTCCACGCGTAGCCGAAGTAATTGTCGCGCGCCAGCACTTCGCGGAAGCTGTCCAGGGTGGGCGTGAAAAACAGCAGGGGCGGCGTGGAAATGGCTTGCCCTTCCGTCTTGAAGGCCATCAGGCCCAGCCAGAAGATGGGGAAGAACAGCAGCAGCGCGCACAGCCAGGCGGCGGCCGTGCGGCCATACAGATTGAGTTTGCTATGCATCAAGGTCTCCTTATTTCGACAGATTCTTGCCGATGACGCGCATCAGGAAGAAGGCGGCGATGTTGGCGATGAGCACGGCGAACAGGGCGCCGGCCGAGGCCGCTCCCACGTCATAGGACAGCAGTGCCTGCTGATAGATCATGAAGGTGATGGTGGTCGTGTCGAAGCCGGGACCGCCGCCCGTGGTGGTAAAGATTTCCGCAAAGATCGACAGCAAAAAGATCATCTCGATCATCAGCACCACCGAGACGGCGCGGCCCAGGTGGGGAATGTAGAGGTAGCGCAACTGCTGCACATACGTGGCGCCATCCATGCGGGCCGCTTCCAGCTGCTCGCGGTCCATCGATTGCAGGGCCGTCATGAAGATCAGGCAGGCAAACGGCAGCCATTGCCAGGAGACCATCATGATGATGGAAAACAGGGGGTGGGCCGACAGCCAGTCGACGGGCGTGCTGCCAAAGAAGATGCTGATCTGCGCGAACAGGCCGTATATCGGGTTGAGCAGCATGTTCTTCCACATCAGGGCATTGACGGCCGGCATGACAAGAAACGGCGAGATCAGCAGCACGCGCACGACGGCGCGCCCCGGAAACGCTTCATTGATCAGCAAGCCCAGCGCCGTGCCCAGCATGACTGTGACCAGCATGACGGAAAACAGCAAAGTAAAAGTATTCTGCAATGCCGGCAGGAACGAGGCATCGGTAAAGAAAAAGTGGAAATTGGCCAGGCCATGGAAAGGATGGCCGCTGGGATCGAGCATCGAATAACGCACGAACGAGTAATACAAGGTGATCAACAACGGGATCACGGAAATGACGGAGACGGCGACCACGGCCGGCGTCAGCAAAGTCCGGGGGATAATGCGTTTCATAGGATTTCTCTTGGGGCGTGAGGTGAGTGATCTAGCGCAATAGCAAGGCCAGTCACATCACCTGTATTACAAACCAAACAGCACAGCAAAGATGCCTGACAAAACCGTAGCGAGCGGCAGTGAGGCTCGGCGCCCCCTTGTGCCCGAGAAGCGCAGCCGTACTTTAGTACGGTGAGCATCGCCGGCCGCAAAGCGCGACGCGCAGTAGGTTTGGTCAGGCTATCCTCTTACTTGTAGTACCCGCCTTTGCGCATTTCCCGCTCAGCCGTCTGCTGCGACAATTCCAGCGCCTGCTCCACCGTCACCTTGCCCAGCAACGCAGCCGCCATCTGCTGGCCGGCCGCCACGCCGATCACCTGGAATTCGGGGATCGAGGCGAATTGCACGCCTACATATGGCGATGGCGGCAAGGTGCTCTGCACGGCGCGCGTGGTGGCCAGGGCCTTGCCTTCGGCGGCGGCAAATTTCGCCACTTTCTGGAATTCGGGGCTCGCATAGGTCGACTTGCGCGTGCCCGTCGGCACGTTGGCCCAGCTCGTTTCCTTGGCCACCAGTTTCACGTAGTCGGGCGACGTGGCCCAGTTGATGAAGCGCTGCGCCTCATTCGGATGCTTGGAGCTCGAGGGAATGGCCAGCGACCAGATCCACAGCCAGTTGGCGCCCCGCTCCGTCATGCCGATGGGCGACTGGGCGAACGCCACCTTGTCGGCCACCTTGCTTTGCTTGGGGTCCGTGATGAAGGAGGCGGCAATCGTCGCGTCGATCCAGATACCGCACTTGCCCTGGTTGAACAGCGCGAGGTTTTCATTGAAGCTGTTGGCGGCCGCGCCCGGCGGGCCGTATTTCTTCATCAGGTCCACATACATGGTGACGGCGTCTTTCCACGGCTTGCTCGTGAATTGCGGCTTCCATTGCATGTCGAACAGCTGGCCGCCATAGGAATTGGCCATGGTGGTGATCAGGGCCATGTTGTCGCCCCAGCCCGGCTTGCCGCGCAGGCAGATGCCGTACACGCCATTGGCCGGATCGTGCAGCTTGGCCGCCACGTCGCGCAGCTGGTTCCAGGTGGGGCGGTCCTCGATCGTCACGCCCGCCTTTTTGACCAGGTCGCTGCGATACATGATCATCGAACTTTCGCCGTAGAACGGCGACGCGTACAGCTTGCCGTCGCCGGACAGGCCTTCGCGGATGGCGGGCAACAGGTCGTCGATGTCGTACTTGGCGTCCGGCTTGATGGGAATCAGCCAGTTTTTCTTGCCCCAGATGGGGGTTTCATACAGGCCGATGGTCATCACGTCGAACTGGCCGCCCTTGGTGGCGATATCGGTCGTCATGCGCTGGCGCAGGACGCCCTCTTCCAGGGTCACCCACTTGAGCTTGATGTCGGGATTGGCTTGCTCGAAAAACTTGCTGAGCTTTTGCATTTCGATCATGTGGCCGTTGTTGACGGTGGCGATGACGAGGTCGGTTGCGGCCCAGGCGGACGAGGCGAAGCAGAAGGCGCCGGCGCACAGCGCGGCAATGGCGGTACGTTTCATTGTGTGTCTCCAGTGTTTTTTGTCGTTGGCAATGCTCAGGTACTTAGCACCACGACCACAATGTAGCACCGGACTTTGATACTTTCTGATACTCCGAAACCGCAATTCGATACTCTTTTGCAGGCCCGCTATGCGCAAGAGTATCGACATGAGGCAAAAACAACACTCTGAAAGAAAGTATCGCGACTTGCTCATTTTGTATCAGGCTGGTTAAAAAAGCGCTGCTAGACTTGGTTTTCGGCATTAGACCGTGCGCGGTGGCGACCTCAGGCGCCGCCGCTACCACCTACATCCTTCTGGAGACCGCATGAACCGCACAGCATTGAAAACCTTGCCCGCCCTGCTCCTGGCCATCGCCAGCGCTTCCGCCCTTGCCGACCCCATGTACCCATCCGATGCCGAAGGTTTCCACGGCTACCTGCGCGCCGGCGCCGGCAGCAATACCTCGGGCGATGGCGGCTCGCAAGGCTGCTTCGGCCTGGGCGGCAATACCATGAAATACCGTCTGGGCAATGAGTGCGACGCCTACACGGAGTTCGGCTACACCAAGTCCATCGCCAAGTCCGGCGGTGTGAACTACCTGGCCACCATCTGGGTCAACGCCTACGCGCCGAATTCCGACTTCGGCGACCACAAGCTGGGCATCGTCAAGGCCTACGTCGAAGCACAGGGACTCGACTTCCTGAACGGCGGCACGGCCTGGGTCGGCAAGCGTTTCTACTACCGTCCCGACATCCACATGCTGGATATGCAGTACATCAATATGAACGGCACGGGCGCCGGCCTGGACCGCATTCCCGCCGGCCCGGGCAAATTCTCGTACGCCTTCTTCAAGGATAACGACATCAATGCCCGCGATCCCGTCACGGGCGCCATCCTCGGCACCCGTTCGGCCGTGCGCCAGAACTTCATCTACGGCGAAATTCCCGTGAATGAAAACGGCACCCTGGACCTGGCCGCCACCATCATCACGGCCGAAGGCAAGGACAACGACATCTACGGCCCGAAACATAACGGCTGGCAACTGTCGGCCTTCCACCGTCAAGGCAAGGTGTTTGGCGGCGGCAATACCTTCGGCGTGCAGTACGGCGTCGGCCCCGGTATCGGCGGCGACGGCAACGGCCAGTTCGGCGCCTCGGGCAACACGGCTTTCGGTTCGGACCGCAAGCGCACCCGCGTCTTCAATGACATGGCGATCCAGCCGATGGAAAATTTCGGCATGGAATTCGTTGCCCTGTGGCAAAAAGATGAGTCCAACGCCACCGGTTCCTCGACCTGGACCTCGGTCGGCGTGCGTCCCGTCTACGCCTTCACCAACAACTTCAAGCTGGTGGGCGAACTGGGCACGGACCGCGTGACGCAAGCGGGCGGCCTGCCGGCCAAGCGCCTGACCAAGCTGACCATCGCGCCGACGATCTCGGCCGGTCCTGGCCTGTGGTCGCGTCCTGAACTGCGCGCCTTTGTCACCTACGGCAAATGGAACGATGCGGCCACCGCCTCGGTCAACGCGTCGAACAACGGCGGCCCGATCTACAACAACAATACCAGCGGCACGTCCTATGGCTTCCAGGTGGAGACATGGTTTTAAGCTGAGCCCAAAAACACGCCGGGGGCGGCCCCGGAGAGTCCGCCCCCAGTACTTGCATCAGGGTCAAAAAAAGGGCGGAACCGCGGTTCCGCCCTTTTTACTTTACGACATCAGCAACCTTACGGCAGCGCCACCGGCAATTCCGGATACTCCTGCGTCAGCGCATACTTCGTGCCGCCCACGGTGACCGTGTAGTTGGCCGGTCCCGAGATCGGCAAACGATAGTTCAGGGTCAGCGCCACGGAACCGCCCGGCGCCAGCGATTGCCAGGCGGGAATCGCAAAGCGGGCCCGGTTGTAGTTCTTCGTGAAGCCGCCGATATTGTTCGGCCCCGTGTAGCCGGCATTGATCACCGTCAAGCCGAAGCCCGACTGGTCGCCCATGTCCGACGGCGCGGAGACGGGATAGTCGAATTCCACCACGGTGCCGCCCGGCAAGGTCGTCGTCGTGTTGTTCTTCACCGTCATCACCGGATTGATGGGGAAGTTGTTATCGCCCAGCTTCCAGCCACCGAGGGTGATGCTGACATTGGCCGCCGTGCCCGGCATGGCGATTTCGGCGCGCTTGTTGCCATACACGCCAGCCGTGCGGAAGGCCTGGTACAGTACGTCCGTCAGGGTGGTGCCCATGAAATACTCGCCCTTGCCGCCATTGCGCGTGGCATCCCAGGCATAGTCGCCCGCCATTTCCCAGATCATCACGCCGCCGATGTTGTTGTTGACGATGTACTGGGCCTTGGCCGCGATCGATTGCGTGGTTTCCGTGGAAATGAACACTTTTTTGGTCACATTCCACAGCCACGGCGCCACCATGGTGCTGCTGTAGTACGGCACATAGGTGCCCACCAGCGCCTTGTCCGTGACTTTATACGCATCCAGGTAGCTCGGCACGATGCCGTTCTGCAAGTTCAGCGCATGCCAGATGGGGTTGCCGCCGCCGGGCGTCGGTTTGCCCTGCGAGTCCAGGTCGAACCACACGTTGTCGATGCCGGTGGCGCCCGTGCCGCACGTCTTGGTGCCGGCGCACGTGACCGTGGAGCTGATCAACGGCGTCGTGCCCCACAGGCCGTTGGTGCCGCCCGTCACATCCTTCCAGCCCCGCGTATAGAACGGTACGCCGATATTGATGCGCCCCGCCTGCATGGCGCCACGGTAGTAGCGGTAGGCCCAGTCCGTATTCAGGTAGCCGATGTTCTGGAACTGGTAGGCATTACCGGCACGCAACTCACCGTCGTTGCCGTCGTCAAACAGCGCCGCGTTCGGTCCCACGTACTGGTTCCACGCGCCGTGCAAGTCATACGACATCAGGCTGGCGTAATCGAGATATTTCAGTCCCGACATGTTTTCCTCGCCCCGCAAGACCCAGCCCGAGGCGGAACCGGCGATGGTCAGCAGGTAATACTTATTGTCCTGCACGGCCGCTTCGTCGAGCTTCTGGCGCAGCACTTTCAGCAGCACGTTGTAGCTCGTCATCAGGCCCGCCAGGCGCGGTTTCGAGACGGCGAAGTCGTTCGGATTGCCCGCTTCATTGTTGGTGGTCGGATGCTCGTAATCGACATCGACGCCATCGAAGAAGTTGTATTGGCGCACGAACGCCACCATGGAATCGGCCAGGGTATTGATGCCGGCCGTGTTCACGCTGCCGTCCGCATTCGTCGTGGCCGTGTAGAAGCCGCCGCTGCCGGCCCAGCCGCCCACGGAGATCATCAGTTTCACGCCCGGATACTTCTTCTTGTATTGCGACAGCAAGTTGAAGTGGCCCTTGTACGGCAAGGACGGGTCCATGGCGGCGGCCGGCACGTTCGGCCACGTGAGGCCCGTGTCGGGATTGGCCGCGCCGCTGCCGATGGCGATCTTCGACGTGGCCGCATCGACGGTGGCGAACGCATAGTTCAGGTGGGTGATCTTGTCCCATGGCAGGTTATTCACCAGATACGTGGGACTGCCATCGACGCCCGTGCGCCAGCTGGCGAAATAGCCGACGATGCGCCGGTTCAAGCCATTGCCCAGCACTTCGCGGCCATTCGTGTCGTACACCTTGCAATAAGGCACATTCGGCACGGCCGAGATCAGGCCGTCGGGACGGCAAGCCGTGGGCGTTGGCGTTGGCGTCGGTGTCGGCGTTGGCGTTGGCGTTGGCGTCGGCGTTGGTGTCGGTGTCGGTGTCGGTGTCGGTGTCGGTGTCGGTGTCGGTGTCGGTGTTGGTGTCGGTGTCGGTGTTGGTGTCGGCGTCGGCGTCGGTGTAGGCGTGTCCGTCACGGCCCAAGGCCCCCACTGGTCGTTGGCGCTGGGGACATTGCCCTGCGTCCACCACTTGGCCTTGTAGGTGACGCCCTGATAAGTCACGCACTGGCCGCCCGTGTAGACGGTGGCGGCATCCCAGACGGCGCAAGCGTCGACGGTGGCGTGCAGGCTGCTCGGCGTGGCGGTGGTGCCATCCTGGCCCCCGCCGCAAGCGACGAGCACGCCGCTGAGCAGGGCCATCAATAATGCATTCGATTTCATGTGGTGTCTGTCTCCATTATGGTTTGTACAACTAGTACATTGCGAGCTTGTTGCAGGCCCCTCGTGGGGCTCTTGTCAACTGTTATCCCTGGCCGGCATTTGCTGCGTTACTGCTACTGCAACTTCACATTCCAGTTGGCTTCCACGCATTTCACGTAGTTCCCCGCCTGCAAGGCGCTGTACGGGGTTTGATAGCTGACCAGCTGGCATTGGTTGTCGCCGCCGGCGCTCCAGTTCTTTTCCCAATAGATGTTGTAGGAAGCGGAACTGGCCGGGGTGAAACGCTGCATATTGGCGCACGACAATTGTTCGCCGGAGTAATTCCAGCCCATGTCCGTGGCAAATTGCTTGTAGTAATCGATGCGGTTTTGCGCGGCCTGCTTTTCCGTACCCTGCCCGCATTCGGCATTGATGATCATGATCGTGGTGGCAAAGTTATTGCCCGCGCCGGCCGCCGTATCGGCCGCGTTCGGCACCCACGTGCCGTCGAGCACGTGCAGCATCGACGGCTTCGGCGGTTGCGGATAGACAAAGAAGAACGTGGCCGAAGCCAGGTTCAGCCAGGTCGAGGCCACCAGGTCCGGGTTTTTCAGCAGCACGGACTGGTCGCCGTCGTGCATGGCTTGCGAGAAGGGGCCGTAGTTGTAGTTGTACGACAGCTGCTTGGCGCCGCGGCCAAAGTATTTCTTGAAGCTGCCGTCCGCATTCGTGCCGCAGGTCCAGACCTTGTTGAAGACGGGGTCGGCGCACTCGACGTTGTAGCCGCAGCCGGCGCCCGTTTCGTCGCAGCCCAGCTCGCGCAAATACTTCAAGCCCTGGCGCCATTGCGGCAGCGGGCTGCTGGCGTTGTGGTCGCCCGTTTCCTGCCCGAAGTGGGCAAACATGGTGGCCAGGCTGTGGCGGCAGATGGCGTCCGCATTGCGCCCGTCGCTGTAGTCGTCGCACACGGCGGGGAACTTGGCCACTGCCTGCAGGAAGCGCTGGTAGGTGTAGCTGGCGTCGCGCGCGGCAAAATAGTAATCCCACTTCGCCGCCGGCAGCAGGCGTTCGACGCGCCTGACGTTGAGGGGGTTGCTGGCCAGGCCAGGCTGCACGGCCTCGACGGCCGCATTGCCCAGGGTGCGGATCGACGCCTTGACCTTGCGGAAGAAATCGTTGTTCGTCAGCGCCGCCTCGTTGGCCTCGGCCTGGGCCTTGGTGGGCACGCCTGGCGTCGGTGTCGGCGTTGGAGTGGGCGTCGGCGTCGGAGTGGGTGTCGGCGTCGGTGTTGGAGTGGGCGTGGTGGTATCGAGGCTCCACGGTCCCCATTGGTCGTTGTTCGGCGCCGTGCCCTGCACCCACCATTTGGCCCGGTACACCTTGCCGTCGTAGACGGCGCACTGCCCTGCCGTGTAGACGGCGCTGGCGCTCCAGGCCGCGCAACTGTCGCTGGCGGCCGTGGCGGCCAGCAGGGTCGATGGGGGTTCGGTGGTGGAATTGCCGCCGCAAGCGAGCAGCGCGCTGCCCAGCAGGCCAGCCATCAAAGGCGAGGCCAGCCGGCTAATTTGCCGTGTCTTCACAATGTCTCCTGAACGTTATACGAAAACTATCGAAGTAGCTTTTTATGTTGTACGTAAAGAAAGCACAGCGAAGCGTCGGCTTTCTGCACAGAGAATGCGACGCTAAAAATTGGTAGTCAAGTGGTTTTGCATAACGCTGTTATTTACAATACCAGTGACTTCAGGCGGTCTTGCCACGCCATGACAGGCGAAGAATGGGGAAAGAAAAAAAGGAAGCTTCCGCGAGCGCTACCGGCAATACCGCGCAGGCGACGGCGCGGCAAGTGGTATTAGCACTGCCGCGCCAGAATCAGGCCGGTTTCGGCGCCGATTGCCCTATTTCCGGGTAATACAGCTCATAAAACCAGCCGTACGCACTTTCGATTTGTGCCTGGATGCGCGGCGGAATCGCATGCTGCTTGGGCGCACTGATGGTGGCTTGCTGGCGGTGCGTGTATTTCATGCGGTAGTGGCTGTCGCTTTCCTGGATGCCCACCGCCAGCGCCTGCGGGTCGATCTGGAATGGTGCCAGCCCCAGCCATGCGTACAGGTGCGACATGCATTCCACGGGCCGCGCCATCAAGTCTTCGAAGCGCACGAAATACAGTTTCTGCTGCACCTCGACGGGCAGGTCCAGCACGGCCTGCAGCGAACTCAAGGGGGCACCGATGGTGCGGTCCTTGGCAAACAGCATGTCGGCCCGTCCCAGGCGGTCGAAGTCGGCCAGGTGATCGACGAAGTCGAGCAGGATGGTGCGCTGGTGCTGCGCCTCGATGGACCCGTAGACTTGCCCCAGTTCGCGCACGCAGACGATGATTTTCGCTTCCGGCGCCAGTTGCAGCAGCATTTCCACGCAGTGCAGCCAGGCACGGTTCTTGTCGACCACGCCCTGCTTGCCGCAGTCCCGGTACCAGCCGCGCAAGAAACCCTGCATGGCCGTCTTCAGGTGGCCGTAGCTGGTCTCGAACGTCGTATCGAGTTGCGACAGGAAGAAGGCATCGTCGCTGACCATGCGCCGCATGCCCAGCAAGGCATTGCACAGGGGGGAACTATTGCCTTCGCAATGCAGGTCGGGATGCTGCGCCAGCAACTGGCACAGCAAGGTGGAGCCGGCGCGCGGCAGGCCGGCTACGCCGATGAAATTGGATGTCATGCGATGTACTTTCTGTTCAGCGCTGCGCTTCTGAAGGAAAACAGGATGGTGCAGCAATTATATGAGTGTTGCAACGGCGCGGCGGCATAAAAAAATGCCGCTTCGAAACACGAAGCGGCATTTCCCGCATCCCCGCAGGGAGACGCAGCGTGCCTTACTGGCTGTCCTGGCGCGTGTTGCCACCAGCTTCGGCCGGCAAGCGCAGCCCGCTGTCGACCACGCTCAGGCGCAGGCCCGGCAAGACGTTGCCGACCACATTGCCCGCCAGCTGCACCACCGGTGCGCTGCCTGCCGCGCGCTGCTCTGCCTCGCGCGGCGCATCCTGCGTGGCGGCGGACTTGCCTGGCGCCGCCTCGCCACTGGCGATCATGTCGGCCTGCACCATATTGCCTTGCGACGGCGCCACGGCGACAGCCGCAATCACGTTCGCGACAGCGCTTTGCAGCGCTTCCGTCGGCTTGACTTTCAGCACGCCGTCAACATAGTTCAGTGCGTAGTTGTTCGACGTCTGGCCCGATGCCGATACCAGATAATTGCCGGCCGCGGAAGCCGTCGTCGCCGGCGTGCTGAACGCCAGCTTGCCGCTCACTTCAGCGGCCAGCGTGTCGCCACCGAGCAGGCCGCTGTAGCCGGCACTGAAGTCGGGATTGGCGCGTCCCTGGTCTTTTTCAGCGTTATCGACCTTCACCGTCAGCGCCGCCTGTGCAATCGTGGCCGTGCTGCTGGCAGTGCTGTTGACCACGTAATTGCCCGCGTCCGCGCCGCTCAAGCGTATGCCGGCCACCGTCACCGTCTTGCCCACGCCCGCATTCTTGTCGCCGAAGCTGGCGCCATTGCTGGCAATGCTCAGCTGATCATTGCCGATGCGGTTGTCGCGCAGCGTGACCACGGCATTCGTCGTGGCGTCATACACCTTGTTGAGGGCGCTGGCGCTGACCGTCAGGGTGGCTGGCGTGATATCCGCCGTGGTACTGGCCAGGTTGCTGGCCAGTACATAGTTGCCCGCATCGGCGCCACCCAGGCCCAGACCGCTGATGGTCACGGTCTTGCCCGCTGCGGCATTCTTGTCGCCGAATGTGCCAACGACGGGGCCGCTGGCCAGGCTCAAGGCATCGCCGGCCACCATGCCATTGAAGCTGGCGCCCGCCAGGTTCAGGCTGGCCGTCGTGCTGCCGTCGTACACCTTGTTCGCTGCCACGATACCGGCAATGGCGCTGATGGACGCTGGCGTGATGCTGGCCGTCAAGCCCGTCGGGTTGCTGACCGTGTAATTGCTGGCCGAACCGGAGCCGTCGAGCAAGGTGGTGCCGCTGACCGTCACGGCCTTCGCATTGCCCGCGTTCTTGTCGCTGAACGCTGCCGTCTGGCCGCCGATGGCCAGGGTTTCGTCGCCCACCAGGCCGCTCAGGCTGCCGCCGATGAGTTGCGCCACCGCATTGCCGTCGTAGACCTTGTTGCCCGCCACCAGGCCCACGACCGTCAGGGCTTTCGGCGTGATGCTGGCCGTCAAGCCCGTCGGGTTGCTGACCGTGTAGTTGCTGGCCGAGCCGGAACCGTCGAGCAAGGTGGTGCCGCTGACCGTCACGGCCTTCGCATTGCCCGCGTTCTTGTCGCTGAACGCTGCCGTCTGGCCGCCGATGGCCAGGGTTTCGTCGCCCACCAGGCCGCTCAGGCTGCCGCCGATGAGTTGCGCCACCGCATTGCCGTCGTAGACCTTGTTGCCCGCCACCTGGCCCACGACCGTCAGGGCTTTCGGCGTGATGCTGGCCGTCAAGCCCGTCGGGTTGCTGACCGTGTAATTGCTGGCCGAGCCGGAGCCGTCGAGCAAGGTGGTGCCGCTGACCGTCACGGCCTTCGCACTGCCCGCGTTCTTATCGCTGAACGCTGCCGTCTGGCCGCCGATGGCCAGGGTTTCGTCGCCCACCAGGCCGCTCAGGCTGCCGCCAATAAGTTGCGCCACCGCATTGCCGTCGTAGACCTTGTTGCCCGCCACCTGGCCCACGACCGTCAGCGCTTTCGGCGTGATGCTGGCCGTCAAGCCCGTCGGGTTGCTGACCGTGTAATTGCTGGCCAAGCCGGAACCGTCGAGCAAGGTGGTGCCGCTGACCGTCACGGCCTTCGCACTGCCCGCGTTCTTGTCGCTGAACGCTGCCGTCTGGCCGCCGATGGCCAGGGTTTCGTCGCCCACCAAGCCGCTCAGGCTGCCGCCGGTGAGTTGCGCCACCGCATTGCCGTCGTAGACCTTGTTGCCCGCCATCTGGCCTGTCACCGTCAGGGCTTTCGGCGTGATGCTGGCCGTCAAGCCCGTCGGGTTGCTGACCGTGTAATTGCTGGCCCAGCCGGAGCCGTCGAGCAAGGTGGTGCCGCTGACCGTCACGGCCTTCGCATTGCCCGCGTTCTTGTCGCTGAACGCTGCCGTCTGGCCGCCAATGGCCAGGGTTTCGTCGCCCACCAGGCCGCTCAGGCTGCCGCCAATAAGTTGCGCCACCGCATTGCCGTCGTAGACCTTGTTGCCCGCCACCTGGCCCACGACCGTCAGGGCTTTCGGCGTGATGCTGGCCGTCAAGCCCGTCGGGTTGCTGACCGTGTAATTGCTGGCCGAACCGGAGCCGTCGAGCAAGGTTGTACCGCTGACCGTCACGGCCTTCGCACTGCCCGCATTCTTGTCGCTGAACGCTGCCGTCTGGCCGCCGATGGCCAGGGTTTCGTCGCCCACCAGGCCGCTCAGGCTGCCGCCGGTGAGTTGCGCCACCGCATTGCCGTCGTAGACCTTGTTGCCCGCCACCTGGCCCACGACCGTCAGGGCTTTCGGCGTGATATCGGCCGTGCCGCTGGCGGTATTGCTGCCCAGAATGTAGTTGCCCGCGTCCCCGCCACCGAGGGTGATGCCGCTGACATTGACAGTCTTGCCATTGCCCGCGTTCTTGTCGCTGAAGGCGCCGTTGCCGGACAACGTCAGGCTGTCGTTGCCAATCTTGCCATTGAAGGTGGCCGCACCGGTGAGCGTGGCATCCGCCAGGCCGTCGTAAGTCTTGTTATTGACGCCCACGTTCGTCACACTGCTGATGGTCGCCTTGCCGATGTTGGCGCTCACATTGCCTGGGCTGGTGAAGGTGTAATTGCTGGCCAGGCCAGTGCCATCCTGCAAGACAGTACCGCTGATCGTGACCAGCTTGCCCGTGCCCGCGTTCTTGTCGCTGAACGTCCCGACGCCGCCGCTGAAGCCCAGCGTTTCACCCGCGACCATGCCGCTCAAGGTCCCGCCCGACAACACGGCGGCCGTCGTGCCATCGTAGACCTTATTGCCCGCCGTCACACCGGAGAGCGTGACAGCCTTGGGCGTGATACTGGCCGTGGCGCTGGCCGTGTTGTTGGTGAAGTTATAATTTCCAAGATCGCTACCAGACAGGGCGATATTGGTGATATTGACGGTCTTGTTGCTTCCCACGTTCTTATCCGTGAACGCCCCGTTCGCACTGAACAATTGCACGTCGTCGCCCGCAATCTTGCCATTGATGACAGCCAGGCTGGGACTGAGGCTGACGTTGACGTTGCCGTTATAGACCTTGTCCAGGGCAGTCAAACCGCTAATACCGGAAATCGTCGCCTTCGTGATATCGCCCGTCAGGCTGGCAGGCGCACTCAGCGTATAGTTGCTGGCCAGGCCAGTGCCATCGTTCAAGGTCACGCCGCCAACCGTAATGGTCTTGCTGATGCCCGCGTTCTTGTCGCTGTAGCTTGCGCCCTGGACGATAAAGGCCAGGGTTTCCGAGTTGACCAGGCCATTCAAGGTACCGCCGGTCAGGTTCGCATTGACCGTGCCGTCGTAGACTTTATTGCCGCCACTCAAGCCCGTCAATGTCAATGCCTTGGCGCTGATATTCGCACTGCTGGTGGCCGTGTCGCTGGCCAGGTTGTAATTGCCCGCGTCCGTGCCGCCCAGCACGATGCCGCTGACATTGACGACTTTGCCATTGCCGGCGTTCTTGTCGCCGAACGTGCCGACCGCATTGGACACCGTCAGATTGTCGCCGCCCGCCATGCCGCTGAAAGCGGCGCCTGCCGTGTTCAGGCTGGCGGTCATGTTCCCGTCATACACCTTGTTGCCGGCCACCAAACCACTCACGCTGGCGATGGTGGCCTTGCCGATATCGGCACTGCTGCTGGCCGTGGTGCCGGTCAGGTTGTAGTTGCCCGCATCCGTGCCGCCCAGCGCGATGCCGCTGATGCTGACCGTCTTGCCATTGCCCGCATTCTTGTCGGCAAAGCTGCCGCTGGCGCCCGAGACCGTCAAGCTGTCGCCGGCCACCATGCCGGCAAATGCAGCGCCCGCCGTATTCAGGCTGGCGGCGGCGCTGCCGTCATACACTTTATTTTCAGCAACGATGCCGGTCACGCTATTGATGGTGGCCTTGCTGATATTCGCACTGCTGCTGGCCATGCTGCTGCTCAGGTTGTAGTTGCCGGCATCCGTGCCGCCCAAGGTAATGCCGCTGATATTGACCGTCTTGCCGTTGGCGGCATTTTTGTCGGCAAAGCTGCCGCTGGCGCCCGACACCGTCAGGCTGTCGCCGCCCACCATGCCCGTAAACGTGGCGCCTGCCGTGTTCAGGCTGGCGGCGGCGCTGCCGTCATACACCTTGTTGCCGGCGACGATGCCAGCCACGCCGCTGATGGTGGCCTTGCTGATATCGGCTGTGCTGCTGGCCGTGCTGCTGCTCAGGTTATAGTTGCCCGCATCCGCGCCGCCCAGCGCGATGCCGCTGATGCTGACCGTCTTGCCGTTGCCCGCGTTCTTGTCGGCAAAGCTGCCGCTGGCGCCCGAGACCGTCAAGCTGTCGCCGCCAAGCATGCCGGCAAACGTGGCACCCGCCGTGTTCAGGCTGGCGGCGGCGCTGCCGTCATACACTTTATTTCCAGCCACGATGCCGCCAACGCTGGCGATGGTGGCCTTGCTGATGTTGGCCGTCGTACTAGTCGTGCTGCTGAGCAAATTATAGTTATCGGCGTCCGTGCCGCCCAAGACCATGCCGCTGACATTGACCGTCTTGCCGTTGGCGGCATTCTTGTCGACGAAGCTGCCGCTGGCGCCCGACACCGTCAGGCTGTCGCCGCCCACCATGCCGGCAAACGTGGCGCCTGCCGTGTTCAGGCTGGCGGCGGCGCTGCCGTCGTACACTTTATTTCCGGCCACGATGCCCGCCACGCCCGTGATATTGGCCTTGCTGATATCGGCTGTGCTGCTGGCCGTCGTGCCCGTCAAGTTGTAATTGCCCGCGTCAAGGCCGCCCAGAACAATACCGCTGATGCTGACGGCCTTGCCGTTGCCCGCATTCTTGTCGGCAAAGCTGCCGCTGGCGCCCGACACCGTCAAGCTGTCGCCGCCCACCATGCCCGCAAACGTGGCGCCCGCCGTGTTCAGGCTGGCGGTGGCGCTACCGTCATAAACCTTGTTGCCGGCCACGATGCCGGTCACGCCGCTGATGGTGGCCTTGCCGATATTGCCCGTCAAGCCAACGACAGGTACGAGCGCATAGTTGCCGCCGGCGCTGCCGCCCAGGGTGGCATTGGTCGTCACGGCAATGTTATTGCCCGCATTCTTGCTCGCATACGTGCCGCTCACGGCCGAGCTCACATTGGCCAGGTCGCCAGCCAGCACGCCGTTCAGGGTGCCGCTGATGGAGGCCGTGGTCGTGCCGTCGTAAACCTTGCCCGCCACGACACCGCCGCTCAGGGTGACAGACTTGGGCGTGATCACCAGGCCGCCATCGATATAGCTGATCGCGTAGCCGGACTGGCCGCCCGAAGAGTACAGGCCGCTGGCCGACACGCCATACGTTCCCGCATTCACGGCGCCAGTGGCATTGCCCGCATACACGGGCGTGCCCAGCAGGCTGGCGCCTGCCACCGTATTCGAGTAGGTGACGCTATTGCTGCCGCCCGCATAGGCCACGCCGTCATACACCTTGCTGTCATAGGAAACGCGCACGGCGATCTGCTTCATGAATGAGCGCAGGAAAGGTGCGCTCTGGCCGTCGTAGACCACCCACATCTGCGCCAGTTCCCAGCCCGCCCCCGTGTAATTCGACAGGTTTTTCAGCTGCGCCGTCGTCATGCCCGTGCCGCCCGCGCTGGCCAGCTGGCCGCTGGCCGCCGTGTCCCAGTAGCTGCCCGTGACGCTGGCCGCATTGGCGCCCACCAGGCCGCCCACGCTGCCGGAGCCGCTCACGCTGCCGTTCGCGTAGCTGGTGGCGATGCTGCCGCTATTGCTGCCGACCAGGCCGCCGACGGTGCTGCCGCCGCTGACGGCGCCGCTGGCATAGCTGTTTACGACCGTGCCCGTATTGCTGCCCACCAGGCCGCCTCCGGTGGAGGTGCTCGTCACGCCGCTGGTGGCAAAGCTGCCGCTGATCGTACCCGCATTGCTGCCTGCCAGGGCGCCCACATTCGTGCCGCCCGCCACGCTGCCGCCGGACAAGCCCACATTCGCCACCACGCCCCCGCTGCCGATGGCGCCGAACAGGCCCACGTTGCTCGCGCCCGCCTTGGCGATGTTCAGGCTGGAAATGATATTGCCTGCGCCGTCCAGGCTGCCCGTAAAGGCCGCACCCGCCGTGCCGACGGGAATGAAGCCCGTGGTTCCCCAGATATCCTTGCCATTGGCGGCCGTCGTGGCGGCGCTGAAGCTGCTGCCCAGGGTGTAGCTGGCCGATTGATTCATCGTCATCAATTGCAGCTGGTGCGCCGAGTTGATGATCGACGACCATTCGGATGCCAGCATCGGACGCGTGCCGCTACCGCCATTGAGCGTGCCGTCGGCACTCACCGCCACCCAGTTGTTGCCGCTGGCGCCGCCCGTGGTCGTGAAATTGAAACCCGCATAATTACTCGATACCAGCATCTGCGCCGTGCTCAGCCCCTGCGCATTCGAGGTGGCGCCATTGAAGCTTTGGCCGATGCCGTTCAGGCCGGAATTCACCGTGCTGTCAAAATAGGCGCGGTTGACGGAGCCGGAATTGTGCTCGCCGACGATGCCGCCGACGCTGGCGCCACCGCCCGTCACCTTGCCGGTGGCATACACATTCGTGATGGTGCCGCCCACGTTATAACCGACGACGCCGCCTGCCAGCGAGGTGGTCTGCACGTCGCCCGTCGCATAGCTGTTGCTCAAGGTGCCGCGCAACAAGCCCACCAGGCCGCCCACATAGCCGCCCGTGGAAGTCACCTTGCCCGTCGCGTAGCTATTGCTGATGGTCGCGCTGGCGCTGTTATTGGTCCCTACCAGGCCCCCAGCACTGCCCGTGCCGTTCATCGCGCCTGTCGCATAGCTATTGCTGATCGTGGCATTATTGAAACTGACCAGGCCGCCGCCATAGTTGCCGCCTGCGTTAACGGTGCCCGTTGCATAGCTATCGCTGATGGTGCCCGAATTGGTGACCACCAGGCCGGCCGCGACGTAGCGCGTGGAGCTGGTGGTGGCGGAGCTGGAGCTGCTCTTGATCAAGCCGCCCGCAGCATTGAGACCCACGAAACCGCCTGCAGCGCCATAGCCGCCCGGTCCGGGATCGCCGGCGGAGACCACCGTGCCGGAGACGCGGCTATTGCTGATCGTTCCTGCATTGATGCCGACCAGGCCGCCCAGGTTGACGTAACCGGAGCCACTCACGGCGCCGCTGCTGTAAACGTTATCGATCTTGCCATTATTGGCGGCAGCCAGCGCGCCGATGCCGGCATAGCTGCTGCCATAGGTCGCTGCCGAGCCCGCAATGTTGACGTTGCTCAACCCTAAATTGCGCACGGCGCCAGCGGCGCCGATACTGCCGAACATGCCGACGGGCACGTCAGGGCGGCTGATCGTCAAGCCCACGATTTCATGGCCCAGGCCATCGAGCGTGCCGGTGAACGGCGCCCCATCGCTGCCGATGGGCACGAAACCCTTGCCGCCATCCCAGCCGGAAGTGCCGCGTGCATCGATATTGCTGCCCAGTACATACTTGCCGGACAAATTGCCCTGCATGCCCTGCACGTCGCTGCCGCTCGTGCTGTTGAAGGCGCCCAGGCTGTTGATCACCTGATACACGGCCACGCTGCCGTTGCTGCCCAGCTTGGTGCTGAAATTGTTGCCCGATGGCAGGTCGACTTCCGCCTTGACGTTGTAGGTGGACAGATTGCCTGCCGCGACCCCGCTCTGGCCGTATTCGAGCGCCAGGCTGGCCGTGCCCGCGCCGCGCATGGCCTTGTTGATGTTGATATTGTTTTGCGCCGTCAGGGTCAGCTTGTTGGCCGTCCAGTTGATGTTGTCGTTGACGTTGATATTGCCCTGCGTGCCGCTGCCGCCCGAGACGCTCTGGATCTGCACATTGCCCGATTTCAAGGAGTTGCTCAGGAAAGTGCCCGTCATGTCGCCGCCGGAAACGGCGATATTGAAATCGGTCGGGTCGATCAGCCACGTGCCGGACAAGCCCTTGGCCGATGCCGTCGTCACCTTCAGCCCATCGTCGATCTTCACGTGCGCGGCCGAGGTATCGATGAAGCCGCCATTGCGGCCCTCCGGCGCGCTGGCATCGAGCGTGCCTGCCGCGTTCACCGTGCCGCTGTGCATGTCGCCCAGCAGCTTGATCGTGCCACCGCGCGTGTCGATGCTGTGCGCCTCGATCACGCCCGTGTTGTTGACCACCGTTTTCAGCAAGTCGCCCGCCGCCTGCGCCGTCAGCACCACGCTGCCGCCATCGGCCTGGATCAAGCCGCCGTTATTCACCAGCGCGCCCACGGCGCCCCCGTCCACCGCCACGTTCAGCAAGCCAT
>NZ_WFLL01000180.1:0-255 GCF_009208755.1 Janthinobacterium sp. FT14W
GATAGCACCTGGTTGCCGCCTTTCAGGAAGCACAGATCGCAGTTGCCGTGCATCGTCTTGCCGCTCATATTCGGCAGGCCCAGGTCAAAATCTTGTGCTGCCCAAAATGCGCTGACGTCAGCCACGGCCAGGCCGGCCGCCGCCAGGGGCGCTTCTTTCACTTCGTGCTTGCCGTAGTCCTGCGTCGACAGCCGCGCCACGCGCATGGGCTCGTCGGCGCGCATGCCGATAAACGTGGTCCACTCGACCAGGCCT
>NZ_WFLL01000181.1:0-255 GCF_009208755.1 Janthinobacterium sp. FT14W
CGCCCGGCACCCATCCCCGCGCCACCTGGTGGAATGCCGTGCCGGCGCGGCCCGGCGACTTGCTCAACGTGCGCGACACGGAGCAGGCGCTGGAGAATTTCAAGCGCGTGCCGACGGCCGAAGCCGATATCCAGATCATGCCGGCCGAGGGCGGCAATGCGAAGCCGGGCGAGAGCGACCTGCAGATCCAGTGGAAGCAGGGCTTGCCATTCCGCCTGGCGCTGGGCCTCGACGATGGCGGCTCGCGTTCGACGG
>NZ_WFLL01000182.1:0-255 GCF_009208755.1 Janthinobacterium sp. FT14W
TTGAGCAAGTCGCCGGGCCGCGCCGGCACGGCATTCCACCAGGTGGCGCGGGGATGGGTGCCGGGCGCAAAGCCGATCTGGCGGATGCGCCCCGGTATCAACGTCAAAGCCAGGGTGCCACGGCTTAAATCCTGCGGCTCGGCCAGCACCCGCGTGGTGACGTAGCCGCGCGCGATGATGGCGTTCTGCATGCGGCCCATCAGCACATTGATGGCTTGCGTGCCCAGGCAGCGGCCCAGCGCAGCGTCCGGTGCG
>NZ_WFLL01000183.1:0-255 GCF_009208755.1 Janthinobacterium sp. FT14W
TGCTGCGCAACGAGTTGGGCGTGCCGCTGGGCAGCAGCGGCCAGGAAGCGTATGCGGGTGTCGACCACGGCGAAGTGGCGGGGCCGTCTGCCGCCTGGCTGATCGCGCGCAACCTGACGGGCGCCTTTGTCGGCCTGCGCGGCCAGTGGCTGGGTGTGCAGTACGACGCCTTTGTCGGCTGGCCCGTGCGCAAACCCGAGCTGTTCCGCACGGCCAGCCACACGGCCGGCTTCAGCCTGAACGCCAGCTATTAAA
>NZ_WFLL01000184.1:0-255 GCF_009208755.1 Janthinobacterium sp. FT14W
CTGCGCGGCCAGTGGCTGGGTGTGCAGTACGACGCCTTTGTCGGCTGGCCCGTGCGCAAACCCGAGCTGTTCCGCACGGCCAGCCACACGGCCGGCTTCAGCCTGAACGCCAGCTATTAAAAAAGAATGATGTGAGACGGCGCCACCCGCCAGCCGTTCTCTTCTCCCTTATCGCACTAATTGATTGTCGCTAGGACATGTCATGAACAAGAACCTGTACCGCATCATCTTTAATAAACGCCGTGGCCAACTGAT
>NZ_WFLL01000185.1:0-254 GCF_009208755.1 Janthinobacterium sp. FT14W
TCAACCTGCTCGACAACGCTCAATTTAAAAGCCAGGCTGTAATCTCGCTGACTGCGTCGAAACCCTTGTTCCATCGGACACTCCTTCTCTGTAGCGAAAAAGTGTCAACTTATTCCAGGATGGGTCACGGAAATGAAAAAAGCCGCAAACTCGTGAAAGTTTGCGGCTTTTTAGCGAATTAGGTATGGTGCCCACGAAGGGACTCGAACCCCTACACCCGAAGGCACATGGACCTGAACCATGCGCGTCTACCA
>NZ_WFLL01000186.1:0-253 GCF_009208755.1 Janthinobacterium sp. FT14W
AGTTCCTGCCGTGGAACTACCTCCAGCAGATCAACCCTGCCTAAACAACACGCCGCTTCCCAGCGGTGTGACGCTATCATCGGTCCGATTGAATACCCGTTCAAGACGGTAGTGGCCGGACGCTTACTGCCTCGCGAGGAAGGCTACGGATTGATACCTAGGACGAAAAATGGCCCCGCGTTGGCTGGCTATGGAGCTGTCACGATGGCTAATGCGCTCAAGAATACCGTGACGGACATGCCCACCCTTTTGT
>NZ_WFLL01000187.1:0-250 GCF_009208755.1 Janthinobacterium sp. FT14W
TGGTTGTGACTGGTTGAATTATTGTGTCCATAAATAAATTTGTGGACACAATCAATTTGCGTCCCAAATTCAATCATCGGGATCTGCGGCGATTAAGGGAAGACGGTGGTGAGGCGACGCTTACGCGAGGCAGGTGGACAAGCATGGTGAATCTGCTTGAACGCTCAACTAGCGTTCCGATCGCAGACCGGTTTAGTCCGATGATCAGGTCACCCTCCCAATGCCCCGGGACCGCACGATCGTCGGCTTC
>NZ_WFLL01000188.1:0-248 GCF_009208755.1 Janthinobacterium sp. FT14W
ACTATCATCGGCGCAAAGTTGTTTCACGGTCCTGTTCGGGATGGGAAGGGGTGGGACCAACTTGCTATGGTCATCAGGCATAACTTGTACTGGCGTTTGTCTCCTGTGGGACGACAACGCCTGAATCTGGAAGAAGCAAAGATCGGGGTAATGAATGGTATCAACACACACGCAACGTTGTACCGTCTTATCCTCTGTACCTGCTAAGGTTATAGGGACAAGCCGTACGGGCAATTAGTACTGGTTAG
>NZ_WFLL01000189.1:0-244 GCF_009208755.1 Janthinobacterium sp. FT14W
GAAACATCTAAGTAGCTGCAGGAAAAGAAATCAACCGAGATTCCCAAAGTAGCGGCGAGCGAAATGGGAAGAGCCTGTACGTGATAGTCGGACCGATAACAGAATCCTCTGGAAATGGGAGCCATAGCGGGTGATAGCCCCGTATGTGAAATCGGACCGGTGGTACTAAGCGTACGACAAGTAGGGCGGGACACGTGACATCCTGTCTGAATATGGGGGGACCATCCTCCAAGGCTAAATACTC
>NZ_WFLL01000018.1:0-116257 GCF_009208755.1 Janthinobacterium sp. FT14W
CGCGCTGGACGACGTGAGCGCCGCGCTGGCATCGGGCGCCCTGCCGCTGCAGGCCGCAGGTACGCGGCTGCAGCGCCTGGCGGCCATGGCCGCGCGCTACCCGGCCGGCAGCGGCATCTATGCGCAGGAGGCGGCCGACCGCATCATCATGGCCGAGGCCAGGCAGCGCTGCCATTGAACGCCGCCTTTGTTCCCAACGTGACACCCGACTTTCAAGACGACCCGAGGAAGCATCCATGAACGACAAGCACATCAGCAGCAACAGTAGCAAGGGCGGCGTCCGCAGCCCGATTTCGTGGGTGCCCACCTTGTACTTCGCCCAGGGCCTGCCGTTTTACGCCGTGGCCCTGGTGGCCGGCCTGATGTTCAAGAGCATGGGCGTGCCGAACGACCAGATCGCCCGCTGGACGGGCCTGATCGGCTTTGCCTGGGTCTTCAAGTCGCTGTGGAGCCCCTTCCTGGAACTGGCGTCGAGCAAGAAGACCATGGTGGTGCTGTTCCAGTTCCTCGGTGGCCTGAGCCTGGGCCTGATCGCGCTGGCCCTGCAAACGCCGCTGTGGTTTGCCGCCTGCATCGCCGTGCTGTTCGTCGCCGCGCTGGCGTCGTCGACGCACGACATCGTCTGCGACGGCCTGTACATCGCCAGCCTGTCCGACAAGCAGCAGGCCGCCTACGCGGGCTGGCAGGGCGCCTTCTTCAACGCGGGCAAGTTCATCTCGCTGGGCGGCCTGGTGATCCTGGCCGGCTACCTGGAAAAGAATATCGGCGTCAAGCCCGCCTGGTCGGTGATTTTCCTGATCATCGGCGCCATGATGCTGTCGCTGGCCGCCTACCACCTGTGGGCGCTGCCGCAGGTGCGCAACGCAGCCGTCAGCGACAAGAGCGTGGCCGGCATCAGCCGCACCCTGTGGGACGTGCTGGTGGACTTCCTGAAAAAGCCCGGCATCTGGGGCATGATCGCCTTCATCATCCTGTTCCGCGCCGGCGAGGCGCAAGTGCAGACCATCGGCCCGCTGTTCCTGCGCGAAGCGCGCGAACTGGGCGGCCTGGGCCTGTCGACGACGGAAGTGGGCGCCGTGTACGGCACGGCCGGCACCGTCGCCTTCCTGCTGGGCAGCATAGGCGGCGGCTATTTCACTTCCTGGCTGGGCCTGAAGCGCGCCATGCTGTTCCTGATCCTGGCCATGAACCTGCCGAACCTGGTGTTCTACTACCTGAGCCACAGCCTGCCCACCGACCTGACCCTGATCACGGCCGCGCTCAGCGTGGAAATGTTCGGCTACGGCTTCGGCTTCGTCGGCCTGATCCTGTTCATGATGCAGGTGGTCTCCGTCGGCAAGTACCAGACGGCCCACTATGCGTTCGCCACGGGCGTGATGCAGCTCGGCTTCGTGCTGTTCAAGATGATCAGCGGCGACATCCAGACGGCGCTCGGCTACAAGACCTTTTTCCTGTGGGTGCTGGTGTCGGCCGTGCCCGTACTGATCCTGTCGCGCTTCATGCGCATCGGTCCCAAGGACACCGCCGGCCAACCCGACCTGACCAAGGCCGAGTCACCACCGGCGCCAGCGCGCGCCAGCTAGGATAGAACCACTTCATGGCACACATCGTTTTAAAGAATATCGTCAAGCTGTACGACGACAAGCATCCCGTCATCCACGGCATCGACCTCGACATCCGCGACGGTGAATTCGTCGTCTTCGTGGGCCCGTCCGGTTGCGGCAAATCCACCCTGCTGCGCATGATCGCGGGGCTGGAAGACATCACGGACGGCGAGCTGCATATCGGCGGCCAGCTGGCCAACGACGTCGCGCCGGCCGAACGGGGCCTGGCCATGGTCTTCCAGAGCTACGCCCTGTATCCGCACATGACGGTGTACGAGAACATGGCCTTCGCCCTGAGCCTGGCCGGGCATAAGAAAGCCGAGGTGCGCGCCGCCGTCGAGCGCGCCGCCGAGATCCTGCAGATCACGCCTTTGCTCAAGCGCAAGCCGAAAGACCTGTCGGGCGGCCAGCGCCAGCGCGTGGCCATCGGCCGCGCCATCGTGCGCAAACCCAAGGTGTTCCTGTTCGACGAGCCGCTGTCGAACCTCGATGCCTCGCTGCGCGTGCAGATGCGCGTGGAAATCTCGCGCCTGCACCAGGAATTGAAAACCACCATGATCTACGTCACGCACGACCAGGTCGAAGCCATGACCCTGGGCGAGCGCATCGTCGTGTTCAACGGCGGGCGCATCGAACAGGTGGGCAGTCCGCACGAACTGTATAACAATCCCGGCAACCTGTTCGTGGCCGGCTTCCTGGGCGCGCCGAAGATGAACTTCATCGCCTGCGAGGCCGTCGCCTGCGGGCCCGGCACGGTGAGCGTGCGCCTGCCCGGCGGCGCCGTGATCGAGGTCGCGGCGCAGGGCGACGCCGTGGCGCCGGGCGGCCGGCTGACCCTGGGCGTGCGCGCCGAGCATGTGGGCCTGCAGGACGGGGGCGCGGCGGGCGACAACGTGGTCGATGTCACCGTCAGCCATGTCGAATACCTGGGCGACGTGGCCATCGTGTACGCCAGCATGCCAGCCGTGGCCGGGATACCGGCCGAGATGCTGGCCGTCAAGCTGCCGGCCGAAGATGGCTTGCGCCAGGCGGGCGACGCCATGCGCCTGCATCTGCCGCCGCAGCGCTGCCTGCTGTTCGATGCAGCAGGGCAAGCCCTGGCGCGCACGTTTGCCGCACCCGCTCAGCCGTTTATGTGACAATAGCCGCTTAGTATCATGCCGCTTCTGTTTGACTTATGCAGGCAGACTGGCAAAATGTGTGTTTTTTCGAGCTTCCTTGCCCCTCTGGCAATGCCACTGCACGATGTTGCGGCTGCCAGTGCCGGTGCGTATTTTTGTTATTGATTGAAGGATTGACCATGTCCCAATTCCGTCTTGCCCGTCTCAGCCTGCTCCTGGCCGCCATCGGCCTGAACTTCCTGCCATCCCTGTCGCACGCGCAGGATGCCAAGCCGGCCGCTGCCGCTGCAGCTGCAGCTCCCGCAGATTCGGTGCGTCCAGAAGTGTTCAAGCTGCTCGATCCCACTGCCGTGAAAGCATCGATGGATGCAAAAAACTATGCCGACGTGCAAAGCCGCATCGACCAGGCTGCCGCCATACCGGCCCTGACGCCGTATGAAACGTTCGTGCTGAACCGCCTGCGCGTGGCACTGGCCTCCACCACCAACAATGCGCCCATGGCCATGACGGCGCTGGAAGCGGTGATCGAATCGGGCAAGCTGGACAAGAAATCGGAAGGCGACTTCATCCAGGCACTGGCCAACTACCACTACAACGCCAAGGATTACCCGAACGCCATCAAATGGTTCACCCGCTACCAGACGGCAACAGGCGACGTGGCCACCGTGCGTCCCTACATCATCCGCGCCTATTACTTCAGCAATGATTTCGCGCGCGCGAAACAGGAACTGATGGCCGACGTAACGGCCAAGCAGCAAGCGGGCAAGACGCCGACCATCGAAGAACTGCAATTGCTGGCCAATACGGGCTCGAAGAGCAAGGATCCGGCCACCTACCTGGTAGCCATGGAAAACCTGGTGCGCTACTACCCGTCGGACGACTACTGGAGCGACCTGCTGGGCCGTCTGCAGGGCAAGGCCGGCTACTCGGACCGCTTCGCGCTGGACGTGCTGCGCCTGCAATTCAAGGCCGTCGACACCATGCCGCCGCAGGACTACAGCGACATGGCTGAAATTGCCTTGCAAAATGCCTTCCCTACGGAAGCGAAAAAAGTCCTCGACGCCGGCTTTGCCAAAGGCGTGCTGGGTACGGGCGCAAATGCCGCCAAGCACAAGAAACTGCGCGACCAGGCCGCCAAGGCCGCTGCCGACGATGCGAAAAACATCGCCAGCGGCGAAGCGTCGGCCATGAAGAGCAAGGATGGCACGGGCTTGATCAACCTGGGCTACGCCTTCGTGACGATGGACCAGTTCGACAAAGGTATCGACCTGATACAGAAAGGTATCGCCAAGGGCGGCCTGAAGCGTGTTGAAGATGCCAAGCTGCGCCTCGGCTATTCCTACGCCATGGCAGGCAAGAAAGATGAAGCCATCAAGGTCCTGGAAACGGTCAAGGGCGGCGACGGCGTGGGCGACCTGGCCCGCTACTGGATCCTGTGGCTGAACCGTCCTGCCGCGGCAGCGGCGGCACCGGCAGCAGCGGCCCAGTAATTCCTGCTCCCGACAGCACGCACAAAGCAGTTCCCGGCGCAGGCCGGGGCTGCTTTTTTTTCGACCTTTCCCCTCCTGCCATGCCGCCTGCCACCGCCCCCGCCACCGAACGCCTGATCAGCCTGGATGCCTTCCGCGGCTTCGTGATCGTCACCATGATCTGGGTCAACTACCTGGCCGGCATGCCCGGCATTGCCTGGTGGCTCGAACATGCGGGTCCCCGCGCCGACGGCATCACCTTGCCCGACCTGGTCTTTCCCGGCTTTCTGTTCATGGTGGGCATGGCCATTCCGCTGGCCTTGCAGCGCCATTGCGGCCAGGTCACGCCTGCCTTGCTGGGACGCCTGCTGTGGCGCTCCGCCAGCCTGATGCTGGCCGGCGTGGTGCTGGCGAATGCCTACCGCTACGATGCACGGGCGGCGCTGCTGCCATACGCCGTGTATTTCCTGCTGTTTTATGGGGCCATGATACTGCTGTGGCGCCAGGGTGCGGGCAAGCTGGAGCTGGCCGCAGGCGGCGCGCTGATGCTGTTCCTGCTGGCGACGTTCCGTGGTGAACTGAACAGCGAGTTTTCCAGCACCTGGCTGCAACCGTCCTGGTGGGGCATCCTCGGCATGATAGGCTGGGCGTATCTGCTGTGCAGCCTGCTGTACCTGGCGTGCCACGGCAGCGGCACGGCGCTGATGGGTACGCTTGCCATGCTGATCGTGCTCTACATGGGAGGCACGGCCGGCAGCCTCGACTTCCTGCCGGCAGGCGTGAATGCCTTCGTCAACGTGCCGCAGGTGCTGGGCTCGACGGCGGCCAATGTGCTGGCCGGCACCCTGGTGGGTCAGCTGTTCCTGCGCGGCGCGGCCCTGAACCATGCCCAGCGAATACGTTTCATGGCGTGGTTCGCGCTGGGCCTGCTGGTGGCTGGCCTGCTGCTGCGACCGTATCACCACATCAACAAGATTGCGGCGACGGAATCCTATACCCTGGTCTGCAGCGCCATCATCCTGGCCCTGTTCCTGGCGTTTTATGTCGTCATCGACGTCTGGCGCTGGCGCGCCTGGGCGGTGGTGCTGCTGCCCGCAGGTACCAATGCCCTGTTCGCCTACATCGTGCCCGACCTGTGGCAGCAGCTGGCGGCCGTGCTGCACCTGCCCCGCTTCTGGTGGCCGTACCTGGAAACGGGCGGCGCGGCCGGCCTGTGGAATGCCGCCGCCGTCACCGCCCTGATGATGCTGTTGACCGCCCTGGCAACCCGGTACGGCCTGAAGCTGAAGTTCTAGACTTTGATATAGATCCTGCGCTTGTCCATGCCGTAAGCAATCAGCCAGCACAGCAGCATGAAGCTGACGGCAAACAGCAGCGATCCCACCTGCGCCGGCGCCCACCCCGTAAACCCGTGCCGGTACAGCCACTGGTACAGGTTGCCGCCGCCGATGCGCACGGTAAACGCGATGATCACCAGCACTTCCGACACCAGGTAGATGAACAGGGTGTTCTTGCCGAACACTTCAAAGAAGTAGGTCCAGCCCGTCATTTGACGTACGTCAATGATGAACATCAGCAGGGCCAGCAGCAACAAGTCCAGGCCGATGCCCAGCATCACGTAAGAGCTGCTCCACAACTTCTTATTGATCGGAAACACCTCGTTCCAGCACAGGGCGACGGCCACGCAGAGGACGCCGGCCACGGCAAGCTGAACCAGACTGGAACGCAGCCGCGCCGGCGCCGCCTGGCGCAGAAAACTGCCCGCCAGGTAGCCGGCGATGACGTTGACGGTAGCTGGCAAGGTGCCCAGGATGCCTTCCGGGTCGAAGGCGATGCCTTCGCCGTGGTACAGGTGGCTGTCCCCCAGCAGGATCAAATCCAGCTTGGCCGGCGCATTGCCCTGCAAGCTGTAGTCGCCAAAGCATGCCAGGATGGCCCAGTAGCCGAGCAAGGCGCAGGCGCTGAAGAGCAGCGCGCCGCGCGCCTTCCAGTAATGCAGGATCAGGGCGGCGGCCAGGTAGCACACGGCGATGCGCTGCAGCACGCCGGGAATGCGCGTGTGCGACAGGGACGACCAGGCAAACTGGCCAGAGTCGTCGATCTTGAAGAAAGGAAACCAGTACAGCAGGAAGCCCAGCAAAAAGATCAGCGCGCTGCGCTTGCACAGCTTGGCCAGCACGGCGCCATGTCCCAGGTTTTCATACTTGCCCAGCGCAAAGGCCAGCGCATTGCCAACGACAAACAAAAAGCTGGGGAAGACCAGGTCCGTCAAGGTAAAGCCATGCCATTCGGCATGCAGAAACGGCGCATACACGCTGCCCCAGTCGCCAGGCGTATTGACGACGATCATCAGGGCCACGGTCAGGCCGCGCAGGACGTCGAGGGCGAGGTAGCGCTGGCTCATGGCTGCTTCTCCGTCAGGACGGGTGCCAGGGCCGTGCCCAGCACCTGTTGCGCATCGCCGCTCAATTCCCAGAACATGCCACCGCGCAAGCCCTTGTCGCGGATATAGCGCACTTTCCCGGCCACCGATTGCGCGTCCTCATAGCTAATGAAGACGCCGCTGTCGCGGTGGTACAGATATGGCACTTGCGACGCGCTATTCCAGTAGCGCTGAAAACCCCGCGCGCCTTTGCCATCGACCAGGTAGCCCTGCTCGAGCAGGTGCCGGTAAGTGAATGTCGGCGAGCCGTCATTGCCGCTGGCCGCGCCCTGGCATGCCTGGTACAGGCCATCGCCGCGGGGACCGGCGGCGCACTGTTTCCAGCCATAGCCATAGAAGGGTACGCCCAGCACCAGCTTGGCGGCAGGCACGCCGGCGCGCAGGAAGCGCGTCACGGTGGCGTCCGCATACAGGGCCTTGTCGCGCTGCGGGTCGGCAGGATCGGCATACAGGGGCGCCAGCTGGCCATTCTCGGCATCCCACACGCCGCGGTAGTCATAGGTCATCAGGTTGATCCAGTCCAGCTGCGCGGCCAGGCGGGCCATCCAGCCGGGCGAAGCGTCGCTGTCGTCGGTCAGGCTGGCATGCGCGCCGGCAGCGATGGTGATCAGGTAATGGCGGCCGGCAGCCTGCTTGCCGGCGCGGTCGAATGCGCTGCGCAATTCGGCAGCCAGGCGCACATAGTTTTCCTTGTCGTCGCTGCGGTGGCAAACCTTGCCTTCGATACAGGGAATCCCTCCCGTGGCCGGATGCTCCCAGTCGATATCGACGCCATCGAGGCCATGCCGGCGCACCAGCTCCAGCGCGGAAGCGATAAACGCCTGGCGCGCGGCCGGCGTGGCGGCCACGTCCGAAAAACGGTTGGACCAGATCCAGCCCCCTACCGACAGCAGGACGCGCAGCCGCGGATTACTTTGCTTGAGCGCATTGAGCTTGCGCAAGTTGTCGGCATCGGCTTGCGGCGCCGGCAGCACGATGCTGCCATTGGCCGGCCGCGACGGCTTGCCGTCCGCATCCAGGCAGGCGCTCACGCCGCCGCCATCGGGCGCGGGATTGCCGTGTTCGCCATCCCAGCAAATGTCGGCAAACGCATACTGGATCAGGCTCACGTTACCGGCGCGAATATTGGTCTCGGTGACGGGGAAGTCGGCCGACTTCCAGGCGGGATAATAGGCGACCACTTCCGGTGCGGGTCCTGCGGCGGCCGCCAGCGGCAGTGCACAGGCGACGGCGCCAAACATTGCGTGTAATTTCATGGGTTGATCTCGCTACAAAAAAACATGAAAACCGGCGCCTGCGCGGCGCCGGTCGATGGTGAGTCCTACAGCTTGGCGCGCAGGCCAAAATAATACTGGCGGCCATTCGCGTACAGCGCCGTCGGCTGGTCCTGGTTGGCGCCGTAATACTTGAGCACCGGGTTGTTCAGGTTCAGCACGTCGAAGGTCAGCGAATAACGCTCGCTGATCTTGTAGTTGATCGACGCGGCCAGGTTGCCCACGCCATGCACATACTGGGGCGAGCTGCTGAACAGGCCGGCCAGGAAGCTGGAGCGGTAGGTGTAGGCCAGGCGCGCGCTCAGGCGCTCGTCCTCGTAATAGCCTTCCAGGTTGTAGGTGCCGCGCGAACTGCCGACCACGGCGGCACCATCGTCAGCCTTGCCATCCGTATACGTGTAGTTGCCCACCACACCGAAGCCGCCCCACAAGCCTTGCTGATAGCTGAGTTCCACACCCTTGTTCCTGGCACCGATATTCGTCGGCGACTGGATCACATAGGTGTTAAATTTCTTGAAGGTATTATTGTAGTAGGTCACGGGTGCCGTGCCGAACGTCACGTACGATTTCATGTCCATGAAGAAAGCGCCCACCGAGAGCATGGCTTTCGGCGCGAAATACCATTCCAGGGTGGCATCGTAGTTGGTCGAGCGTATCGGTTTCAAGTCCGGATTGCCGCCCGTACCCGTCAGCAACTGGTCGTTCAGGTTGACGGCGCCCACCAGCGCGCTATAGTCGGCGCGCGCCATGGTCTTCGCCACGGCCGCGCGTGCCACCAGGTCCTTGCTCAGGTCAAACTTGATATTCGCGCTGGGCAGCACGTCCGTGTAGCTGTGCTTGACGACGGTGGGCGTGTAGGTGCCGAAGATATTTTCCTGGCCGATCGGATTTTCGCCGCCCGGCACGTTCGTCACCGTCGTCTGCTGCGTGCGCACGACGCGCACGCCCACGTTGCCGCGCCACTTGTTGCCCGACAAATTGGCCATGATGTAGGCGGCGCTGTCCTTTTCCTTCACGTCCAGCTCGGCTGGCCAGTTGCGCGAATTCGGCCCGCCCGAGTTGTCGTACTTGTTCGCCCACGCCACCAGGTCGGCCGGGTCCAGCTGCCAGTAGCGGCCCTGCGCGTTGCCGCCCAGCCCCTTGCCATAGTCGCCGGGATACGTGCCGCCATTCCACTTCGGCAAAGGGGCGTTTGTCGTGCCATCGCACACGGCGCAGCTGCGGTTTTCCGGCCATGCCACATTGCGATGGTGCTCCGCGTAGCGGGCGCCGAACTTCAGCGATTCCAGCACGCCGTAATCCATGCTCAGTTCGCCATCGGCCTGGGCGTATTTTTCCGTATCCAGGGTTTCCACATGCGAACCCCAGGCCGATGCCGTCACCGCATTGGAAAACCTGGAAACATCGAGGCCAGGGAAATTCAGCCTGGCCGGCGACAGGCCGTTCAACTGGTACGACACGCCCACGCCCGTCAAGCCCGCCTCATAGCCGAGGTCGACGGGGGTTTCGCCGATGCCGCGCGTATAGCCCAGGCTGCCCGAGATGCGCAGGCGCTCGCTGGCGCGGTAGCTGCCGTTGACATCGACATACGCGGTCGACGAGTTCGAGCCGGGACGGTAGATCTGGTCGACCAGGGCGGGATACAGCTGACCGTTATAGGGCGTGGTGGCATTCGCGGCAGGAAATTGCGACGCAGGAAAGTCCGCCGCCACCAGGGTGTTGTTCTTCACCGTAAACGTGCTGGGAATCACGCCGACGTGCTTGCCGTCATTGTCGACGGCGTTCAGGTTGGCGCCCGGCTGGTTATAAAAGCTGCGGTTGTAATTGGCCGCGTCCAGCTTGGAATAAAAACCGTTGACGTCGAGCATCAGATCGGGGCTGGGTTTGAATTGCAGGTCGATACTGCCGCCCTGGCGCTTGCGCACCTGCTCGAACAGGGCCGAGTTGATGCCCAGCGGCGCCAGCACGCCGGCCAGTTCCGGGTATTTCTGCGCGGCCGGGCTGTTCGCCTCGATGGCGCCATAGCCGAAGAATTCCTGGCCGTCGCGGCGCTCGTGGCGTTTCTCGGAAAACACCTGGAACAGCACGCCCATGGTCTTCGCTTCGTTCTTCCAGTTGAACAGGGCATTCATTTGCGGGTCCGTCTTGCCCGGCAAGTCGGCGTAGATCGCCTGCACGGCCAGCTCGGCCGTAAACGGCTGCTTGAAACTGAGCGGCTTGCGCGTCTCGATATTGATGGAGCCGGCCACGCCGCCCTCCACCAGGTCGGCCTGTGCACTCTTTTGCACGGTGACGCGGCTGACGATTTCCGACGGCAGCAAGGCAAAGCTGACGCTGCGCCCCACCGTGCCCACCTGGTCTGTGACGAACCAGTCGCCCGTGCCGACGGCGTGGCCGTTGATCAGGGTTTGCGTCAGGCTGGGGCTGGTGCCGCGGATGCTGACCCGGTCATTTTCCGAAAAGCCGCCCTCGCCGCCAGCCGACGAGGAAATGTTGACGCCCGGCACGCGCTGCACGGCATCGGCCACGTTCTTGTCGGGCAGCTTGCCGATGTCTTCCGCGCTGACGACATCGATCACGGAATCGCTGTTGCGCTTCTGGCTCAGCGACTGCTCCAGCGAGGCGCGGATGCCGGTCACGACGACTTCCTGCATGGGAGCCTGCTGCGCCTGGGCCGCCATATTGATGGACAACAAAGCGGCTGCAGCGGCGATGGGGTGGAATACGGGATGCAAACGACTGTTCATAGACTCCTCGATTATAGGTATGCCCACCGGACGGTGGAACGGTTTTATATGAGTACAGACGGCAGGCGCCCTGCCACGGCGCCGAAAAAAAAGGCAAGCCCCTGAAACAGGAACTTGCCTTGAAAAGACCGAGGAAGACCGGGCCTGACGCGGGCGCATCAGGCCTGATCGTCGTGCTTACAGTTTGCCGCGCAGGCCCAGGTAGAAGGTACGGCCATTGCTGTAGAACGCGCGTGGCTGATCCTTGTTTTCCGCATACATCTTGATGGTTTCATTGGTCAGGTTCAGCGCATCGAACGTGATCGTGAAGTGCTCGTTGATCTTGTAGTTGAGCGAACCGGCCAGGGTGCTGCTGTCGTCGACGTGCTGGCTGGCGCCACGGTCCACGCCCGCCTTGTAGGCCGAACGATAGTTGTAAGCCAGGCGTGCGCTAAAACCGTGTGCTTCGTAGAAAGCGGTCAGGTTATAGGTGTTTTTCGACGCATTCAGCAATTCGCTGCCATCGTTCAGCTTGCCATCGGCGTAGGTGTAGTTGGCCAGTACGCCGAAATCACCGAACACCGGTTGCTGATAGCTCAGCTCGACACCCTTGTTCTTGCCCTTGGTGTTGTAAGACTCGGTCACCTGGAACACCCTGTCAGCACCGACCTTGGTATTGAAATAGGTGGCGTTGATGTTACGTTGCGCCACGATCGAATTCAAATCCATGTAGAAGATACCGGCCGAGACCGCCGATTTTGGCGCGAAATACCACTCGGCGCTGACTTCGGCATTGTTCGAACGCACAGGATTGAGGTTAATGTTGCCCTTGGTGCCACTCAGGGAATCCTCGTTCAGCGAAACGGCGCCGCCCAACGCGCTATAGTCAGGACGCGCAATGGTCTTGGCCAATGCCGCGCGCACCACGACATCGCGGTTGACATCAAACTTGATGTTGGCGCTAGGCAGGAAGTCGTTATAGCTGCGATCATAGGTATTCTGCGAGTACGCGCCGAAAGCGGAGCCGGTGATCGGGCCGCCACTGGAGTTGACCGTCGTGGATTGCTTGGTATGGACTGCGCGCACGCCGAAGTTACCGCTCCAGTTGTCGCCCGCCAGATTGGCCATACCGTAGACTGCCTGGGTCTTTTCCTGCAGCTTGAATTCATCGCGCCAGTTGTGGCGTGCCACGCGGTCCGGATTACGGTTGCCCGGGATCGCGGCCCATTTTGCCAAGGCATCGCCGTCGTAACGGAAATAGTTGGAAGGCAAATTGCCGCCCAGGTTGGACGCGAAATTGCTCGGATACAGCGTGCCGTTCCAGATTGGACCGGCGCTGGCCAAACCCGTCGCGCCAGGACCCGTTTCGAACGGATGCTCGGCAGTACGTTTGTGGTCAGTGAAGCGTGCACCAAACTTGATGGAATCCCAGATGCCGTTTGACAGACGCAATTCGCCATCGATCTGGGTGTACAGTTCCTTGTCGACCGACTGCGATTCCCCGCCACCGATCCATGCCGTGCCCAATGGCGCGGCGGTCGTGCCGCCCGGATAGGTGACGGTCGCTGGACTCATGCCATTGAGCGCATAGTTCATGCCGCCATCGACCTTGTTCTGGTAGTACACGTCATCACGGTCGTAGCCCACGCCGTGGGTCTTGCCCAGCTTGCCGGTGAAGGTCAGGTCCTTGCTGGCACGGTATTTGAAGTTGAAATCGAGATAGTACGTTTCGCCGCCTGCGTCCGGGCGATAGATATTATCGACCTCGCCGGCATTCTGCGCGAAGTTGGCCGCCACCAGCGTATTATTGCGCACGGTGTAGGACGTCGGCACCATCCCCGCATTAATCGAGCCACTCGGCGCGGCCAGATGGTTGGTGTTCGAATGCGGCGCCTTCAGCTGCGAATAGAAGCCATTCAAATCCAGCGTCAGATCCTTGTTCGGCTTGAATTCGACGTCAAACGCACCGCCTTCGCGGGTTTTCTTTTGCTGGAAGAAACTTGCGCCGATGAAGGTCGGAGCCAGGACACCCACCAGGTCAGGATGCGCCTTGGCAGCAGCCTTGTCGGCGGCAATCGCCGTGTAACCGAGGATTTCCTGGCCATCGCGACGCACTTCCGACTTTTGCGAGAAACCCTGGACCATGATGCCCAAGGTATTGTCGTCGTTTTTCCAGTTCACCATACCGGAGAATTGCGGCTGGGTTTTCTCCGACAGGTCATTGTAGTTGGCCTGAATCGAGCCTTCGGCGGTAAGCTTGTTCTTGAATTCCAGGGGACGACGGGTGATCACGTCGATCGCACCGGACACGCCGCCTTCCACCAGATCGGCGGTGGCGCTCTTTTTCACCACTACCGAGCTCACCAGCTCGGATGGCAGCAAGGAAAAACTGCTGCTGCGGCCCACGTTGCCGCCGAACTGGTTCAGCACGAACCAGTCGCCGGTGCTGATGGCGTGGCCATTGAACAGGGTTTGCTGCAAGCTGGGGCTGGTGCCGCGCAGGCTGACGCGGTCGTTTTCGCCGAAGCCGCCTTCGCCACCAGCCGAGGATTGGGTATTCACACCTGGCAGGCGCTGGATCGCGTCAGCCACGTTACGGTCTGGCATCTTGCCGATATCTTCGGCCGTCACCACTTCCACGACAGAATCCGCATTGCGTTTTTGCTTCAGCGATTTTTCCAGCGAGGCACGCACGCCGGTCACCGTCACGGTAGCCACGTCGTCGGCAGCTGCTTCCTGCGCCTGCGCCGAAAAAGCCAGGCCGGCGACCATCACGGCAACAGCCGCGGCGATCGGCGTACGGCTACGCGAACCGGATTTCACGACGGCAGCTGCAGGTGTCAAATTGCGTTTCATGTACTCCCCCTTGATTTAGGCTCCAGGATTGGAACCTTTTCATTTTTAATGTAGGTCTTCTTTCCAGCCCGCCCACTCTCGCCGGCATGCTGCAGACCCTTCGGCACAACCACTTACAAAACCAATTCAACGCCAATATACTACTATCCAATACCAGAATACTACCAGTTGCAACTTTTTTTTTATAACGTTGTTTGAATCACACAGACCACTTTATCTAAATCAATCAGTAGCCCGTATGCGCGCCCCAAATGCCCGCGAGGCCAGGCATAAATTGCCGGCCTGATAATTCAAATTGGTTTTATAACGGTCTTTTTTGGTATTATCCAGCGACACAAAACAGATACAGAGCGCGTCTGCAACGCGCCGTAACGGAGACCCTTAGCGTATGACAACCCTGGCTCACATCATGCAAGGCCTGGGGCAGACGAGTAGCCTGCCCCTGTACCAGCAACTGCAGCGCGCGCTGCGCGAAGCGATCGACAAGCGCATCCTCGGGCCCGACGAAGCCCTGCCGGCCGAGCGCCAGCTGGCCAGCGACCTGTCCGTTTCGCGCATCACCGTGCGCAAGGCCATCGATGGCCTCGTCAACGAGGGCTTGCTGGTGCGGCGCCCCGGCTCGGGCAATTTCATCAATACGCGCATCGAAAAGAATTTCGCCAAGCTGACCTCGTTTTCCGAAGACATGCGGGCGCGCGGGCGCACGCCCCGCAGCGTGTGGCTCAAGCGCGCCGAGGGTACCGTCACGCCGGAAGAAGCCTTGCGCCTGCGGCTGTCGCCGGGCGCGCCCGTGTACCGCTTCCACCGCATCCGCTATGCGGACGAAGTGCCGATGTGCCTGGAATACGCGACCATCGTCGCCAGCTGCCTGCCGAACCTCGACGCCGTCGATATCTCCATGTATGACGCGCTGGAACAGGCGGGCAACCGCCCCGTGCGCGCCTTGCAGCGCCTCAGCGCGCTGCTGCTGACGGGGGAGCAGGCCAGCCTGCTGCAGGCGGAGGAAGGCGACGCGGGCCTGTCGGTGGAAAGGCTGGGCTTTTTGCGCGATGGCCGCGCCGTGGAATTTTGCCGCTCCTACTTCCGCGGCGATATGTATGACTTCGTGGCCGAATTAAGTACCAATTAATACCGGATGCGCGCATTTATGAATACCAGATAAAACCAATTATTGCAGTGCAATATATATGCGGGCATCGCGCCTGTAATTGCACGGCAATGGTGCAATAAGCGACGGCGATTATATAGCTTCCATACGGAGCATACAAAAAGGACGACGCAATGCGGCTTTGCGCATTGCAGCAAAACGTGGCGTTCCCCGTCAGGGAGCGGGCGCAGCGCGGCGTCCCGCGCCCAGCATGACGAGGCTTAGCGCCACGCACAGCCAGCCAAACAGCGGCCCCAGCCATCCCGCCCAAGTGGCAACGGACGGGGGCGCCGGCAGCGGCGCCAGCAGGGTGCTGCCCGGCATGGCGCTGCTGGCCCGCTCCGCCAGTACGCGCCCATACGCATCGCTGACCGTCAGCACGCCCTCGCGCGCCGCGCGCAGCACCGCGTAGCCGTTTTCCACGCCGCGCACCACGGTCATGCGCGCCCCCATCCAGGCATCGACCTGGAAATCCCAGGCCGGCACCAGCATCGCCTGCGCGCCGGCCCTGCCATATGCCTGCCCCAGGGGCGCGAAATGCATGTCCTTGCAGATGGCCAGGCCCATGGCGAGCCCCGCCACCGGCTGCACGGCATACGCGCTGCCAGCAAGAAAATCGCGCTCGGGCGGCGCCAGATGATGTTTCTGGTAGCGGACGGGCGCGGCGCCGTCGGGCGCGAACAGCCAGGCCAGGTTGCGCCGGCCGGCCCCATCTTCCACGCCGATGCCCAGCACGATCCACACGCCCGCGCTGCGCGCCAGCGCATGGAAACGCTGCTGCACGGCCTCCGCCTGCGCGGGCGCCAGCACGGCTATCTTTTCCGGCAACAGCACCACGGAGGCGCCCTGCCCGGCCAGCTGCACCACGTGGCGCGCATACTGGTCCCAGATGGCTTGCGCATGCGCGGGCGGCGTGGCCGGACCGATGAAGTCATCGATGGCCGCCAGTCCCGCCAGTTGTCCGCTTGGCGCCGGTACCGCCGCACCCTGCACGCGCCAGGCGCCGCCCGCCCACGCGGCCACCAGCAGCAGCGCGGCGGCACCGGCCGCCGGCGCATACGCGCGCCCGCCCGCCAGCAGCAAAGCCAGCGCGGATGGCAGCAGGCACAGCAAAAACAGCAGGCCAGGCACGCCTGCCAGCGCCGACACTTGCAAAATGGCAAGGTTATCGGCCTGCGAGTACGCGAGACTGCCCCAGTTACCATCGGGCAGCAGGGCCGCCATCAAGGTATCGATGGCCACCCACAGCACGGGATACGCCAGCACCGTCCAGCCTGAACGGTAGCGCAGCACGAGGCGCCGCGTGGCCAGCACGACCAGCAGCCACAGCAGGGCTTTGACGGCGATCACGGCCAGCACGGCTGGCAAGGGCATGAGCAGGCGGAAATAGGCAAAGTTGGCCGACAGGCCCAGCATGGCGGCCACGAGCGTCATCCAGGCCGCATCGCCATGCGACGAGCGCAGCGCCAGCCATAGCACGGGCAGCGGCGCGCACCAGGCCAGCCAGCCCAGCGGCTGCGGCCCCAGCACCCAATACAGGGGCAGGCCCGCCGCCAGCGCGGCGGCGATGTGGGACAGGCGCTGGCGCAGCGCGGTACCGCCGGCAGCCGGCGCAGTCAAGGTCGGGAACATGGTCATGCTTTCAAGGGGAGCCAGATTTCCACGCCGCCGATGCCGCTGGCGGGATCGAAATGGTGGTCGTAGCGTTCAAAATCGGGAGCGTCGGCCACTTCCAGCCCGGACTGCGGCAGCCACTCGTTCCACACCGTGTGCCAGGTGGCGCGGATGGTGGAAATATGGCCGCGGTGACGGAACACGGCATAGCGCCGCGGGGCGATGCGCAGCCGCGTCCAGCCATCGGGCGCCTGGGAAAAGTCGGCCACGGGCATGGCGCACAGATAATCGAAATTACCCGCGTCGTCATTGTTGCAGCACACGCCATACACCAGCTGGCCGGGCGCCACATGGGGCAGGAAACGCTGCCACAGGGCGGGGATGCCGGCAGAGGTTTCCGCGCGATAGCGCTCCACCAGGCCCGCCACCAGCAAGGCGGGCCCTTGCTCGAAACGGGGCGCTTCCAGGGCCACGCCCGGCGCCACGTCCATGCGGATGGCGGCGACCAGCGCGAGATTGCCGACGTGGCGCTGCGCCCGCACCATTTCCGGTGTGAGCTGGAACTGCTCGCGGAAGGCCCGCGTAAATGCCTCGTGGGAACTGTAGCCGGCCTGCAGCGCGACAGCGAGGATGTCTTGCGCGCCCTGCGCCAGCGCCAGGGCCGCCTCGCTGAGCCGGCGCGCCCGCACATAGCGCATCACGGAGTGGCCCGTGGCCAGGCCGAACGCGCGCGTCAGGTGGCACGGCGAGGCGCCGCCCACGCGGGCAATGTCGCCGAGCGAGATATTGTCCGCATAATGCGATTCGATATACCACAGTGCCTTGGCCAGATAGTGCATGAACGCTTCCCGTTGAACGAGCAGCGACTGTAGCATTTTCAGGCGGCCGGGATTTGACTGGAATTGCGCAATGCAGGCTTCAATGCAGGCTTATTTGCGCGTGCGCTTTTCATGCACCAGCTGGCCGCTGCTGATGCGGGCCAGCTCGGCCATCTCCTGGGCCAGGAAGGCCAGCAGGTCGTCGATGCTGACGATGCCGGACAGCGCGCCCAGGCTGTTGACCACGGGCAGGCGGCGGATGCCGTTGACGCGCATGCGTTCGATGATTTCGTAGACGTCTTCGTCTTCGCTGGCCGTGAGCAGCTGCGCGCTCATGATGTCGCCCACCAGCAGGCTGGCAGGGTCGAGGCCCAGGGCGATGACGGAAATGACGATGTCGCGGTCGGTGAGGATGCCGATGGGGACGCGCTCGCCGTTCGGCTGTTCGGCCACGATCAGGTCGCCCACGTGGTGCTGGCGCATCAGCAGCGCCGCGTCTTGCACGCTGGTGTCACGCTGGCAATGGATGGTGTGCAAGGTGCAGATATCGCCGATACGCATGTCGCCACTCCGTTTGAGGCAGAGTGTCCACGCTACACCAGCCCGCCGCGGCGGGTTTGAGGCAGATCAATTGAAACGGGTCTTACTTTTCTTCGGGGGGCGGCAGGAAGCAGGCTTCGACGATCTGCAGGTCGTTATCCTTGGCGAACTCGCGCACGAAGTGAAACGCCATCGGCTCGATCTCGCGCAGCTTGGTGTTGACGACCACCGACTTGACGCCATTGACGACGGTCGGGCGCACGTAGGGCGAATACTGGAGGTGCGCATTGCGCCCGCCACCTTCGGGATTGAAACAGGACATCACTCCGCAAAGGCGCTCGGCCCAATCGCTGGGTCGGAATTGCTTGCCATTGCTGGTGAGACCAAGGATGAAGAACTCGTCTGAGAGTTCCCCTGTTTTTTGAGATAACTCGGCCATGTGGCTTGTCGGGACTGGATTGCGTGAATGGCCCCGGCGGGTAAGCCGGGCTGGTAATTCAACTACGTTTGCTGCGGTAAGCCAGTATTATATCTTATAGAAGACTTGGGTTCTACCTCGATCTGCCCTGACTATGCAAACAGGGGCTGGCACGCCTTGCGCGCCAGCCCCTATTTTAACCTTGTTCCACGCGCAAGGCGCATGGATGGCGCGTGTGCGCCCCCGTCAGCCGAGGAAAACGGCGCCCGACATCAACAGCAGCAGCAGCATCCACAGCAGCAAGGCGCGCCACACCAGGCCCACCGTGCTCTGCAAGGCGCGCGCGCCCGGCTCTTCGCCTGGCAGGATATCGCTTTCGCTGTCGCTGTCATCGACGGCCAGGTCGGGCGTCGTCACCACGCGCGCCGCCGTTTCCGCTGGCGTGCCCAGGCGTACGCCCATGGCGCCGCCGCCCGCCGTCAGGATGATGCCGATGGCCTCGTCCTGCCAGCGCTGGGCGAAATTGCGCCAGGCGTAAATGGCATCCTCGAAATTGCCGACCACGGCAAACGCCACGGCCGTCAGGCGCACGGGAATCCAGTCGATCCAGTAAAAGGCGCGCGCGGCGAACTGGCCGAACGCTTCATTGCGCATGTGCTCGGGCTCGTTCCAGGCGCGCGCCAGGTATTCGGCCACGCGGTACATCACGGCACAGGCAGGCCCCAGCGGCATGAGGAACCAGAAGAACACGCCAAACACATTGCGATGCGTGGTAATCAGGGCTTTTTCCACGGCGATGCGGGCGATTTCGCTCGCTTCCATGCCCACCGTGTCGAGCTTGGTCCAGTCTGCCAGCAAGGTGCGCGCGGTCGCTTCGTCGCCGGCACTCAGGGCCAGCTGGATGGAAGTAAAGTAATGGCTGTAATGACGAAAACCCAGGGTCAGGTAGACGATGAGCACGTTCCAGGCAAAGGCCAGCAGGGTCAGCTGGTAATGCTGCAAGAGCCAGTAAATGCCCGCCGTCGGCACCATCAGCGCGCCGATCATGAGGAACCAGCCCATGCGGCCGTGGCTGGCGTGGCCCGCATTGAACCAGGTCTCCATGCGCATCGCCAGGCTCTTGATTTCGGCGTAGATCGGATTGTCCGCGCGCAAAGGTTTGAGCTGCTCGATCAGCAATGCGCAAAGTATGGAGAGAAATGTCATCAATGGTCCTTTTTGTCTTTTTCAGCAATACCGCAATGCCCGCTACGATAGCGCAGTGCAGTGCCGGAATCAAACTTATTACGTGCGGGGCGCCATTTTACGCGCGCAAGAGGTGAAACAGATTGCGCAGCATGCCGGCCGTGGCGCCCCAGATGTAGAAGCGCTCGTACGGCATGGCGTAGAACGAGCGCCGCCCGCCGGGCAATTCCACGGACAGGCGCTGATGGTTGAGGCCATCCATGAGGAAAGCCAGCGGCACTTCGAAGATTTCCGCCACCTCGGACGGGTCGGCGCGCAGCTCGAACGGCGGCGTCACCAGGCCTACGACGGGCGTGACCTGGTAACCGGTGCCCGTCAGATAGTCGGGCAGGCAGCCCAGCACTTCGATGTGCCCGCGCGCCAGGCCCACCTCTTCTTCCGTTTCGCGCAGGGCCGTGGCCACGGGCGAGCCGTCGAACGGTTCGCTGCGCCCGCCGGGAAAGCTGACCTGGCCCGCATGGCTGCTCAGGTGGTCCGTGCGCATGGTCAGCAAGATGGTCAAGCCGTCCGGCCGTTGCACGAGGGGAATGAGCACGGCGGCGCGCACGGGCACGGCGCGGGCGGACAGGAAATCCTGGGTAATCTCGGGCTGCCAGTCCGGCTGTTCGGCCAGGCGCTGGCGCAGCCAGTCCGGCGTCAGGCGTTCGGCGTCCAGCGCCGCCTCGCCCGCGATCGAATCGATGGCGAGTTGTTTGGGATCAAATGCGATAGTGGCCATTACCCCTCCTTCATGATTAAAACCACCTGGCAAAACCGTCGCGAGCGGAAGGAAGCGGTGGCCGAGACGCGCAACCGTACTCCCGTACGGTGAGCATCGCAGGCTGCCCATGCCGACGCGCAGCAGCTTGGGCCAGGTGTCACCATAAAAAAAGGGGCGCCGAGAGGCACCCCTTTTCCCAACGCAGACGCTGATATTACGCGCTTGCTTTCGCCACAACGCGGCGATTTGGCAATTTTTCTTTGATACGCGCCGATTTACCCGAACGCTCACGCAGATAGTACAGCTTGGCGCGGCGAACATCACCACGGCGTTTCACTTCGATCGAAGCGATCAGCGGCGAGTACAGTTGGAACGTACGCTCAACGCCTTCGCCGGACGAGATCTTGCGAACGATGAAGTTCGAGTTCAGGCCACGGTTACGACGGGAGATAACGACGCCTTCGTAAGCCTGGGCGCGCTTGCGCGTGCCTTCGACTACGTTGACGCTGACGATAACGGTATCGCCTGGTGCGAATTCAGGAATGGTTTTACCCAGACGAGCAATTTCTTCCTGCTCTAATTGTTGAATCAAGTCCATTTTTATAACTCCGAAAACCATCATGCCGGCGCACTGTGGATAGCAAGTATCCGCCCGGTAGAGGATGGGTAATACAATATGGGCAACATGCCCGGCACTACTGGCCACCCTGCCGGCCGTCCGGAGACGGCTTACAGGCTGGCCAAGAATTGTTCGTCGGCTCGGCTGAGCAAGCCGGCGGCGCGCGCACTGAGCAGCAGGTCAGGCCGCTTGGTCGCGGTCGCTTCCAGCATGCGCTGGCGGCGCCACTTGACGATCTCGGCATGATTGCCACCCATCAAGACGGGCGGCACGGCCATGCCTTCATATGTTTCCGGCCGCGTATAGTGCGGCGAATCGAGCAAGCCATTGACGAAGCTGTCCTCGATGGCCGATGCCTCGGTGTTCAAGACACCCGGCAACAGGCGGATCACCGCATCCATCAGCGCCATGGCGGGCAATTCACCGCCCGACAGGACAAAGTCGCCGACGCTGATTTCTTCGTCGACACAACGGTCCAGCAAACGCTGGTCCACGGCTTCATAGCGGCCGCACAGGATCACCAAACCAGGTTCGGCTTTCAACTGCGTGACGCGCTCGTGCGTCAGCGGACGGCCTTGCGGCGACATGAACACCACGCGGGGCGCCGCCAGGCCGAAATCGGTCTGGCGTTGCTTCGCGGCATTAATTGTCGCTTCGAGCGGACGGGCCATCATCA
Organism: Janthinobacterium sp. FT14W; assembly: GCF_009208755.1. NCBI lineage: Bacteria > Pseudomonadati > Pseudomonadota > Betaproteobacteria > Burkholderiales > Oxalobacteraceae > Janthinobacterium > Janthinobacterium sp. FT14W. Next base: position 21,271 of record NZ_WFLL01000018.1, read on the forward strand.
CCATGCCGGGGCCGCCGCCATACGGGCGGTCATCCACGGTACGGTGATTGTCGGTCGTGAAATCACGGGGATTCCACAGCGACAAGCCACATTTTCGCTGCTCGAAGGCGCGCCGGGTCACACCCGACTGCGTCAGCGCGGCAAACATTTCCGGAAACAGGGTCACGACATCAAATTGCATCGTTCACCATCCTGCAACGTTTGCCCGGCGCATGGTTAAGCGCAGGCGGTTTAATAATCGAGGCCCCAGTCGACCGTGATCTTGTTGGCGGCCTTGTCAACGTTAATGACAAACTGGCCGACAAACGGGATCAGGCGCTCAGGCGCCTTTTCAGCGGCGTCATCGGGATTGGCGACGGGCGCAATGCGCAAGATCGACTGCGGACCATTGCTCATCATGTCAGTCACTTCGCCGAGGCACTCGCCTTGCAAATTCTCAACTGTCAGTCCGATCAGATCGGACCAATAAAATTCATCGGCCGACAGCGTCGGGAAATGGCTACGCGGAATTTGCACAGAGACGCCTTTCAGCGCTTCTGCGGCATCCCGCCCGACCACACCCACCAGCTGGGCCACGACGTCGCCGCCGTGTAACTTCGCTTGCCTGACTTGAACATCATGCAAGGTCGGTTTATCAAACCACCAGGTTTTGACGTTTAATAATGCATCCGCGTCGTCGGAGAAAGGAGTGATCCTGACCCCGCCAGCAATGCCATAGGCACCGGAGACATAGCCTACCTGTACCAGGTCATCGGGGACTTTCACCCCGGATGCAGTCTTGACCGTCAAACCAGTGATCTAATTAAGCTGCTGCTTTGTTGTTGCTGGCTACCAGGCGAGCAACGGTTGGCGACAATTGTGCGCCAACGCCTTGCCAGTAGGCCAGACGGTCTGCGGTGATACGCAGTGGAACTTCGCCACCTTGCGCCATCGGGTTGTAAAAACCGATACGCTCAATGAAGCGACCATCGCGGCGATTGCGCGAATCAGTAGCGACGATGTTGAAGAACGGGCGCTTCTTGGCGCCTCCACGAGCTAAACGAATAACGACCATAATATTTCCAAAAAGTGTGCTGAGGCGGAAAAAGCCGCAAATTATAGCGCGCTTTACCGCCAGGCAGCAAGCGTTATGATGACGGGCGTGTAATTTGGGCTAATCAAACATTATGACCAGTCATGGCCGAAGACGCAATAGGCGCGTGCGTCTATCGTGCCCGCCATGCCACGCCCAGGCCATGATATTGCGCGACAGCATGACCTGAACGCCGCAGGAAAGTGCTATCGTTGCGGCAGGCAATGACCGATACTGGCAATCTTTACTGATCAGCAACTCTGGAGTCCCATGACCGCCGCCACCATTTTGCAACAGCCGCACAAGAACAAGGCCTTCACCGCCTTGCTGGCCTTCCTGCTGGGCACCCTGGGCGCCCACCGCTTCTACCTGCATGGCGCCAAGGACCGCTGGGGCTGGCTACATCTGGCCGCCGTGCCCGCCTCGCTGCTGCTGCGCCAGCTGCTTCCCGAGGCCGACTGGTTTTACCAGATACTGCCGCTGACCCTGTCCGCCCTGGGCGGCTTCCTGGAAGCACTGGTACTGGGCCTGATGCCGGACGACAAGTGGGATGCACGCTACAACAGCGCCTCAAGCCGCCAGTCGGACACGGGCTGGCCCCTGGCCGTGGTACTGGTCGCTACCTTGATGCTAGGCGCAGGCGTGCTGATCGCCACCATGGCCCGCCTGTTCGACTTGCTGTATACAGGCGGCGCCTACGGTTAATTTCCATACGGAAATGACATGGCCGCAAGCGTCGCGCACGCACATGTAAGTGTTGGTAAGCAATCATGATTTTCCTCTATACTGCATTCACAATGCCGACATTACTGGCACATACGACACCCCACAGGAGAAGATCATGATTCGTCGCCCACTCATCCTCGCAGTCGCCATCACGGCCCTGTTCAGCACATCGGCCTTCGCGCAAAACCTGTCGCCGAAGGCGCAATACGCGTACGACACCAAGCAAGCCAGCACGCGCTATGCGGACGACAAGAAATTGTGCGCCGAAGAAACCAACTCGAAAGCCCGCATGCAATGCCTGCGCGACGCCAAGGGCGAATACGACCAGGCCATCATCAACGCCAAGGCCGCGCAAAAGGCGGGCAATGCGTATGCGGGCCAGAACGGCAAGCCAGCCCAGCAGCAAATCTGCGCCGAGTGCGGCAAGGTGCTGGCAGTCAACGTCGCTGAAAAGGCCGGTGAAGGCGGCGCCCTGGGCATGATCGGCGGCGGCGTGGCCGGCGCCCTGCTGGGCCGCCAGGTTGGCGGCGGACGCGGCAAGGACCTGGCCACCCTGGCCGGCGCCGCCGGCGGCGCTTTTGCCGGCAAGCAAGTCGAAGGCCACATGAAGAACAGCAAGGTGTGGACCGTCACCGTGCAATATGAAACGGGGGCCAAGGCCGACTTCGCGTTTGACCAGGACCCTGGCCTGGCCGCTGGCGACCTGGTGCGCAATTCCGGCAACGGCATCGCCCGACGTTAAGAACGCAGAGTAAGCGCCCATGGCGGCGTTGCCCGGGTTTGGCCGACATTGCCGTACTGGCAGCGGACGCAGACAAGGCGCCTTGCCCTGAGCGCTTTCTCAGGCGCTCTTAATATAGAAAAAGCGCTGGAGAGTGATCTCCAGCGCTTTTTTTGCATTCAGCCGGCAATCACCGGCAAGCATGCACCTTAGAACTGCTCTTCCGACAAGGCCATTACGCCGGCGCTGCCGTCGATGATGGTGGCGCGCAAGCCCGGCGCTTGCGACAGGATGTGGTCGGCAAAGAAGCGCGCCGTGGCGATCTTGGCCTTGTAGAACGCCGCGTCGCCGCTGCCCTCGCCCAGCTTTTGCTGCGCCGCCACGGCCGCGCGCGCCATTTGCCAGCCGCCCAGCACGATGCCGGCCAGTTTCAGGTAGGGCACGCTGCCCGCGAACACGGCCTTGATGTCCGACTTCATGTTCGCCACCACATACTCGACCACGGCTTCCAGCGCGGCGCTGCCTTCGGCCAGGTGACGCTGCATGGCCTGGAAGTCGGCGCCCGAGAGTTCGCCCAGCTGGCCTTCCGTGGCGCGCACCTGGGCGATGATGGCCTTGGCCACGGCGCCGCCGTCGCGCACCGTCTTGCGGCCCACGAGGTCGTTGGCCTGGATGGCCGTCGTGCCTTCGTAGATCGTCAGGATCTTGGCGTCGCGGTAATGCTGGGCCGCGCCTGTTTCCTCGATGAAACCCATGCCGCCGTGCACCTGCACGCCGTCGCGCGTGACGTCCTGCGACATTTCCGTGGACCAGCCCTTGATCACGGGCACCAGGTATTCATAGGTCGCCAGGCTTTCCGCGCGCACGTCCGCGTCCGGGTGATGGTGCGCCACGTCGCTGATGGCCGCGCCCACGTAGGCCAGCGCGCGCGCCGCCTCCGTCTGCGAGCGCATCGACATCAGCATGCGGCGCACGTCCGGGTGGTGGATGATGGAAACGGGGCCGGGAGACCCCGCCAGGTCGCGCGACTGCACGCGGTCCTTGGCGAACGCCACCGCCTGCTGGTAGGCGCGCTCGGCCAGGCCGATGCCTTGCAAGCCCACGCCGAAGCGGGCCGCGTTCATCATGATGAACATGTATTCGAGGCCGCGGTTTTCCTCGCCCACCAGGGTGCCGATGGCGCCGCCGTGGTCGCCGAACTGCAATACGGCCGTCGGGCTGGCCTTGATGCCCAGCTTGTGTTCGATGGAGACGCAATGGGCGTCGTTGCGCGCGCCCAGGCTGCCGTCCGCGTTGACGAGGAATTTCGGCACGATGAACAGCGAAATGCCTTTCACGCCGGCGGGTGCGTCCGGCGTGCGGGCCAGCACCAGGTGGACGATGTTTTCCGCCATGTCGTGTTCGCCGTAGGTGATGAAAATCTTCGTGCCGAAGACTTTATACGTGCCATCGCCCTGCGGCACGGCGCGCGTGCGCACGGCGGCCAGGTCGGAGCCCGCCTGCGGCTCCGTCAGGTTCATGGTGCCCGTCCACTTGCCCGACACCAGGTTTTCCAGGTAGGCGGCTTTCTGTTCATCGCTGCCGGCCGTCAGCAGCGCTTCGATGGCACCGTCGGACAGCAGGGCCACCAGGGCAAACGAGATGCTGGCCGAATTGAGCATTTCGATGCAGGGCGTGGCCAAGAGCTTGGGCAAGCCCTGGCCGCCGAACTCCGTCGGATGCTGCACGCCCTGCCAGCCCGCTTCGCCATACGCCTTGAACGCTTCCTTGAAGCCTTTCGAGGTGGTCACCTGGCCGTCGTGCCAGAAGCTGGGTTCCTTGTCGCTGGGGCCGTTCAAGGGGGCCACCACGCCGCCGCAGAACTTGGCGTTCTCTTCCAGCACGGCTTCGGCCGTGTCGGGCGTGGCATCTTCGCAACCGGGCAAGGTGTGGATTTCGGCCAGGCCGGCCAGTTCGTTCATCACGAACAACATGTCTTTCAGCGGGGCTTGATAGCTCATCTTCTTTTCTCCAAGAAAAAAGCCACGCGCGGCTCGCCGTGTGGGGCGGGCCGGCGTGGCTTTGTCAGTAACAAAACCGGAAGGGGTGTGACTTAACCCAGTTCTTTGACCAGTTGCGGCACGATCTCGAACAGATCGCCCACGATGCCGTAGTCGGCCACGGCAAAGATCGGCGCTTCCGGATCCTTGTTGATGGCGACGATGGTCTTCGAATCTTTCATGCCGGCCAAATGCTGGATCGCGCCCGAGATACCGACGGCGATGTACAGCGATGGCGCGACGATCTTGCCCGTCTGGCCCACTTGCCAGTCGTTCGGCACGAAGCCGGCGTCGACGGCGGCGCGCGAAGCACCCATGGCAGCGCCCAGCTTGTCGGCCAGCGGCTCGAGGATGTGGAAGTTCTCGGCCGAACCCATGCCACGGCCGCCCGACACGATGATTTTCGCGGCGGTCAGTTCAGGACGGTCGGACTTGGCCAGTTCGCGGCCCACGAAGGCCGATTTGCCCGCGTCGGCAACGGCAGCGACGGTTTCCGTGGCAGCCGAACCGCCGGTGGCGGCAGCCGCATCGAAACCGGTCGTACGCACGGTGATGACCTTGACCTTGTCGCCAGATTGCACGGTGGCAATGGCGTTACCGGCGTAGATCGGACGCTCGAAGGTGTCAGGCGAATCGACCTTGGTGATTTCCGAGATCTGCGCCACGTCCAGCTTGGCGGCCACGCGCGGCAGGATGTTCTTGCCGTAGGCGGTGGCGGGGGCCAGGATGTGGCTGTAGTTGCCGGCGATGGCCAGCACTTGCTCGGCCACGTTTTCGGCCAGGCCGTCGGCAAAGTATGGCGCGTCGGCCACGATGACTTTCGTCACGCCGGCGATCTGCGCGGCGGCAGCGGCGGCAGCCGCGGCGTTCGAACCTGCAACCAGTACGTGCACGTCGCCGCCGCACTGGGCAGCCGCGGTCACGGTGTGGTGGGTGCTGCCCTTTAAGGTAGCGTTGTCGTGTTCAGCAATAACTAATGCGACCATGATTATTCCTAATAGTTAGCAAGTGCCGGGGTCAGTCTCTTCGAGATCGGTATCAGTTCCATTGGAACTGATACCCCCTGCGGGTCTGACCCCAGATTTTATGTTTTGGCGGCAAACCGCTCAGATAACCTTGGCTTCGGTACGCAGCTTGGCGACCAGGGTGGCCACGTCCGCTACCTTGATGCCGGCCGAGCGCTTGGCTGGCTCGACGACTTTCAAGGTCTTCAGGCGTGGCGCGACGTCGACGCCCAGGTCTTCCGGCTTGACGGTCTCGAGCGGCTTTTTCTTTGCCTTCATGATGTTCGGCAAAGTCACATAGCGTGGCTCGTTCAGGCGCAGATCGGTGGTGATGATCGCTGGCAAGGTCAATGCCAGGGTTTCCAGGCCGCCGTCGACTTCGCGGGTGACGGTGACTTTGCCGTCTTCCAGCACGACTTTCGAGGCGAACGTGGCTTGCGGCCAACCCAGCAGGGCTGCCAGCATCTGGCCGGTCTGGTTGCTGTCGTCATCGATGGCTTGCTTGCCCAGGATGATCAGTTGCGGCTGCTCTTTCTCGGCCAGGGACTTGACCAGCTTGGCCACGGCCAGCGGTTCCAGTTCGGTCGTCGTTTCCACCAGGATGCCGCGGTCGGCGCCGATGGCCATGGCCGTGCGCAGGGTTTCCTGGCACTGCGTCACGCCGCAGGAGATGGCGACCACTTCAGTGACCTTGCCGGCTTCTTTCAGGCGCATCGCTTCTTCCAGCGCGATCTCGTCGAAAGGGTTCATCGACATTTTGACGTTGGCGGTATCGACGCCAGTGCCGTCACTCTTGACGCGGACTTTGACGTTATAGTCGACCACGCGTTTGACGGGTACCAAGACTTTCATAGCTATGCCTTTGGGAAATTATAAAAATGACGGATCAAGTGCTGATTGTGCGTTCGATTATAAGAGAAATTTGAATCCTGAACCGAATTTAAGCACGATCGTGCGATTTTTTGTTAGAGCAATCCATCTAAACTGTGGGCTTGCGGGGATTTCAGGGGAATCTGCCGCTACGCTGCAGGGCAGCAAAAGGGTGTGAAAGTGACGCAAAAGCGCGGCACGGCGGGCGCTTCGCCAGGCCGCGCCACGGCGGCCCCGGCTGGCAGAATTATTTGCGTTGCATCAAGAAAACAAATTCGGTACCCGTCTGCACATGCGACAGCAGGGCATTGCCCGTTTGCTTGGCGAAAGCCTGGAAGTCGCGCACGGAACCGGGATCGGTTGCCATGATGCGCAGCACTTCGCCGCTCTGCAGCTCTGACAAAGCCTTCTTCGCCTTCAGAATCGGCAACGGGCAGTTCAAGCCCCGCGCATCGAGTTCTTTGTGAAATTCCATAATCTCGGTATCAAGTAGTGTGTCGCTCATCATCAATATCCCACCATTTTTGTTGTACTGATTTTCGACATACTACTCTAAATCAGGGGCATTGACGCGCTGCACCAAAATAGTTCATCGGCTGTTGTGGTGTCACAACGGGATTCAAAAAGAAATAACGGCCCGCAAACACCGTCTGCGGGCCGTTTTCAAGAGGCCGTGGGGCGAAAACCCCGCATGCCTGCTAGCTTACGCCTTATTTCGCGCGTTCGCCCACCCAGGCCGGCACGCCGGCCAGGGCGTTCGCCAGACCGCTCGGATCCGTGCCGCCGGCCTGCGCCATATCGGGGCGTCCGCCGCCTTTTCCGCCCACTTGCTGTGCAACGAAGTTCACCAGCTCGCCCGCTTTGACCTTGGAAGTAGCGTCCGCCGTCACGCCGGCGATCAGGCTGACCTTGCCGTCCGCCACGCTGGCCAGCACGATGGCAGCCGTTTTCAGCTTGTCCTTCAGCTTGTCCATCGTTTCGCGCAAGCGGGCCACATCGGCGCCGTCCAGCACGGCAGCGAGCACCTGGATGCCGTTGACATCGACAGCCTGCGTGACCAGTTCATCGCCCTGGCCCGACGCCAGTTTCGATTTCAGCGCGGCCAGTTCCTTCTCCAGCGCCTTCACGTGGTCCTGCACCTGGACGATGCGGGCCGTCAGTTCTTCCGGCTGCGCCTTCAGCGCGCTGGCCGCTTCGACCAGGCGGCGGTTGATGGTCTGCACCAGCGCCAGCGCGCCCTCGCCCGTCACCGCTTCCACGCGGCGGATACCGGCGGCCACGCCGCTTTCGCCGATGATCTTGAACAGGCCGATGTCGCCCGTGCGCTGCACGTGGACGCCGCCGCACAGCTCTTTCGAGCTGCCGATGTCGAGCACGCGCACTTCGTCGCCGTATTTCTCGCCGAACAGGGCCATCGCGCCATGCTTGACGGCATCGTCAAACGACATCAGGTGCGCTTGCGTGGCGCGGTTTTCCAGGATCTCCTTGTTGACGATGGTTTCCACGGCGGCGATCTGCTCCGCCGTCATCGGCGCATTGTGGCTGAAGTCGAAGCGGGTCTTGTCCGGATCGACGAGCGAGCCCTTTTGCGCCACGTGGCTGCCCAGCACTTCGCGCAAGGCCTTGTGCATCAGGTGCGTGGCCGAGTGGTTGCGGATGGTGCGCGCGCGCTTGGCCGTGTCCACTTCGGCCGAGACGGCGTCGCCTACCTTCAGCACGCCCGACTCGAGCACGCCGTGGTGGCCGAACACGTCAGCCTGGATCTTCAGGGTGTCGCTGACGGCGAAGCTGCCCGCGCCCGAGGCGATCACGCCCTGGTCGCCCACCTGGCCGCCCGATTCCGCATAGAACGGCGTGGTGTCGAGCACGACGATGCCCGCTTCACCGGCCTTGAGTTCCTGCACGGGCGTGCCGGCCGCGTACAGGGCGACGACCTTGCTGCTGAAGGTCAATTGATCGTAGCCGACGAAGGTGTTTTTCTCGCCCGTGTACTCGACCTTGCTGTCCTTGTGCGTCTTGCCGCCCTTGCGCGACAGTTCCTGGCTTTCCTTCAGGGCCGCGTCGTAGCCGGCCTGGTCGAAGCTGATGTCGCGCTCGCGGCAGATGTCGGCCGTCAGGTCCGGCGGGAAGCCGTAGGTTTCGTACAGGGTGAAGGCGGTGGCGCCGTCGATGCCCGTGGCATCCTTGGCCAGCTGCGCTTCCAGCACTTTCATGCCCGTTTCCAGGGTTTCGCCGAAACGCTCTTCCTCGGCTTTCAGCATGTTGGCGACGTTGTCCTTGGCTTCTTCCAGCTCGGGATAGGCGCCGCCCATCTCGATGGCCAGGTCGGCCACCAGCTTGTAGAAGAACGGTTTCGTCTGGCCCAGCTTGTGGCCATGGCGCAGGGCGCGGCGGATGATGCGGCGCAGGACATAGGCGCGGCCTTCGCTGCCCGGAATGATGCCGTCGACGATCATGAAGGCGGCGGCGCGGATGTGGTCGGCGATCACGCGCAGCGACTTGTTTTCCAGGTCGGTGGCGCCCGTTTCGCGCGCGGCGGCCTTGATCAGGTGCTGGAACAGGTCGATTTCATAGTTCGAATGCACGTGCTGCAGCACGGCGGCCAGGCGCTCCATGCCCATGCCCGTGTCCACGCATGGCTTCGGCAACTTGTGCATGACACCCGCTTCGTCGCGGTTGAACTGCATGAACACGAGGTTCCAGATTTCAATGAAGCGGTCGCCGTCTTCGTCAGGCGAGCCCGGCGGGCCGCCAGGGATCTCGGCGCCGTGGTCGTAGAAGATTTCCGTGCACGGACCGCATGGGCCCGTGTCCGCCATCTGCCAGAAATTGTCGGATGCGTAGCGCGAACCCTTGTTGTCGCCGATGCGGATGATGCGCTCGACAGGCACGCCGATTTCCTTGGCCCAGATGTCGTACGCTTCGTCATCTTCGATGTACACGGTGACCGTCAGTTTTTCGGCCGGCAAGCCATACACCTTGGTCAGCAGTTCCCACGCGTATTGAATCGCGTCGCGCTTGAAATAGTCGCCGAAGCTGAAGTTGCCCAGCATTTCAAAGAAGGTATGGTGGCGCGCCGTGTAGCCGACGTTTTCCAGATCGTTGTGCTTGCCGCCGGCGCGCACGCAGCGCTGCACGGACGTGGCACGCGTGTACGGACGGCTGTCCGTGCCCGTAAACACATCCTTGAATTGCACCATGCCGCTGTTCGTCAACAGCAAGGTCGGATCGTTGCCTGGCACCAGGGAGCTGGAACGGACGATGGAATGGCCCTTGGACTCGAAAAATTTCAGGAACTTGTCGCGGATTTCAGATGATTTCATGTTTTTTTGGCAAAGAGTGGCGGCAGCTTTAAAGGAAAGATTATACGTGATATGGGTACGGGAATTGGCGCCGGGCACGGGCATTGTTGCAAGCCTGCCCACAGGTGCCGCCCTGCCCGTTCAGGCCGGGTCGTGGTGGCTGGCGCAGGCGTGCGGTGCCGGCGTGCCCTTGGCCGCAGCGGCAGCCGCGCTGGCGCCGGCAGCCGCATTGCAGTCGGCGCAGCGGCCGTACAGGGTCAGTTCGTGGCGCTCGACGACAAAACCCTGCGGCGCCATGCGCTTCAAGTCGCCCGGGCAATCATGCACGTCGAACACGCGCTGGCACGTGGTGCACTGGAAATGGTGGTGATGGTGATTGGCGGCCGTGTTCGACTCATAGCGCGGGTTTTCGCCCGGCAAGGTCACCACGTGCACTTTTTCTTCCAGCACCAGCGATTTCAAATTGCGGTAGACGGTGGCGATGCCCAGCTGCGTCACCTGCAAGCTGGCCTGTTCGAGGATTTCCTGCGCCGACAGGGGGCGCTGGGCCGACTCGATGGCGGCTTGAATAGCGGTTTTTTGACGTGTTGTGCGTTCCATAGCCGACAGAATACACCATCCGCCTTCTTCCCCTGCCCGGAAAAACTGTCACACAGTAATGATAATGGGTTATCATTATCATCTTCTGGCAGCCACCCCATCCGGCAATGGCCTGCCCCAGCCCCGCAAACACCGATAGCGAATAAGGAATTCTTGCCCATGTCCGTCCGTCCTCAACAACCGACTCCCCTCGCGCTGGCCATCATGCTGGCCTTTGCCGCCCCTGCCAGCGCCCTGGCGCAGCAGGCGACCACCTTGCCCGCCGTCACCGTCTCGGCCAGCGCCCTGGCCCTGGGCAGCGACGACATGAGCACGCCAGTGACCGTGCTGGAAGGCGAGGAACTGGTGCGCGCCCGCGAAGCGACCCTGGGCGAAACCCTGGCCGGCCAGCCCGGCATCACCTCCAGCCATTTCGGCGCCGGCGCCAGCCGCCCCATCATCCGCGGCATGGATGGCCCGCGCGTGAAGGTGCTGTCCGACGGCGCCGAAGTGCAGGATGCCTCAATCATCAGCCCCGACCATGCCGTCGCGGCCGAACCCATGCTGTCGGAACAGATCGAAGTGTTGCGCGGCCCGTCCGCGCTGGCCTACGGCGGCGGCGCCGTGGGCGGCGTCGTCAATGTAATCGACAAGAAAATCCCCACGCGCGTGCCGGCCAAGGGTTTTGAAGGCAGCTTTGACGTGCGCGCCAACTCGGCCGCGCGCGAAAAGACGGGCGCCTTTGAAGTGACTGGCGGTTCCGGCAACATCGCCTTCCACGCGGAAGGCGTCAAGCGCGATGCAAAGGAATACAAGGTCGGCAGCGGCTGGGAAGGCGGCTCGACAGTGGCCGGCAGCTACAACAAGACGGACACGGGCAGCGTGGGCGTGTCGTGGGTGGGAGCGCGCGGCTTCCTGGGCCTGGCCTTCACCAGCCAGCACGCGGAATACGGCTTGCCTGGCCACAACCATGAATTTGAAAGCTGCCACCCGCACGGCACGCATCTGCACTGCGGCGGCCATGAAGGCCACGACCACGGCGATGATGAAGAGCACGACCATGACCACGAACACGGCAGCGTGCCGTACGTGAAACTCAAAAGCGAACGCTGGGACGTGCGCGGCGAATTGCGCGACCCCGTGCCCGGCTTCGCCAAGCTGCGCCTGCGCGCCGCGTTCACCGACTACAAGCACGATGAAATCGAAGGCACGGAAATCGCCACCACCTTCAAGAACAAGGGCCACGATGCGCGCCTGGAAATGGAACACCATCCCCTGTTCGGCTGGCGCGGCGTGGTAGGCCTGCAAACGTCGAAGCGCGATTTCTCCGCCCTGGGCGAGGAAGCGTACGTGGCGCCGACGGTCACGAAGAAACACGCGGCTTTCCTGGTGGAGGAATACAAGCTGGAGCAATGGCGTTTCGAAGCGGGCTTGCGCCACGAATGGCAGGACATCACGGTCGACAGCGCCACCTTGCAGGACCGCAGCGCCAAGGGCACGTCCGTGTCGCTGGGCGCCGTGTGGAAATTCGCGCCCCAGTACTCGCTGGGTTCGACCATTTCGCGCACGCACCGCCTGCCCAGCGCCGAGGAACTGTATGCGCACGGCGTGCACATGGCCACGGCCACGTATGAGCTGGGCAATCAAAACCTGGGCAAGGAAACGTCGAACAATATCGACTTGACCTTGCGCAAATATGCGGGCGCCACGACCTTCTCGGCCAGCGCCTACCGCAACAAGGTGGACAATTACATCTTCGGCTCCACGCTGGACAGCCACGAAGGCTTCCAGCTGATCCAGTACGCCCAGCGCGACGCCACCTTCACGGGCGTGGAAGGCCAGATCCGCCAGCAACTGAACCCCATGTTCGGCGCCAGCGTGTTCGGCGACTACGTGCGGGCCAAGCTGGCAGACGGCGGCGGCAATTTGCCGCGCATCCCGGCCCAGCGCGCCGGCGTGAAGGTCGATGCCAACTGGCAGGCGTGGAGCGGCGTGGCCGAGTTCTACCGCGTGGGCAAGCAGGATAAAGTGGCAGCGTTCGAAACGGCAACGCCGGGCTACAACATGCTGAACCTGTCCGCCAACTACGACACGCGCATCGGCACCACGCCAGCCCAGTTCTACATCAAGGCGAACAACCTGACGAATGAACTGGCGTACAGCCACACCTCGTTCATCAAGAATGCGGCGCCGTTGACGGGACGTAACTTGACGGTCGGGATGCGCGTCACGTTCTAAGCTGTTTCGTAGGTCGGGTTAGCGCAAAGCGCGTAACCCGACCTCGAACTGCCGGGGTCAGACCCGACGGGTCTGACCCCGGATTTACGCTTCTGTCAGGCGCTGTGAAGCTAAGAGCTTATTTGCCAGCTTTAATCAGATCGATCCTGTCCGTGCAAAAACCGTCCACGCCCCAGGCCAGCAGCTCGCTGGCCCGCTCGGGCGTGTTGACGGTGTAGCAGAACAGTCCCAATCCTTCCGCTTTGACTTCCAGCGCCAGCGCGCGCGTCAGCTGCTGGTGGTCGCAATGGAGCGCCACCACGCCCAGTTCGCGCGCCTGTCGTTCCCAGCCATCCGGTATCTGTTCGACCAGCCAGCCCCGCGCCAGTTCCGGCGCCGCCTGGCGCGCCGCCCGCAAGGCTTCGATGCTGAACGACGACAGCAGCGGCAATACTTCTCCTGCCGCGATCTCCTGCGCAAAATGCCCGCGCGCGGCCCGCGCCACCGTTACGCCCGTGGCCACGTCGAAGCCGGGGGCCGGCTTGATTTCGATATTCATCCAGATGCGCTGCGCCTTGCAATAGCTGACGACGGCGTCAAACGTGGGCACGCCCTCGCCCGCGAAAGCGGGGCCGAACCAGGCGCCCGCGTCCATCGCCCCCAGCTGCGCGGCCGTGTAATCGCTGACATGGCCGCGGCCGGCCACGGTGCGCCCCAGCTCGGGGTCGTGCACGACGACGGGCACGCCATCGGACGCCAGCATGACGTCGAATTCCACGGCGCGGTAGCCGTAGGCGAGGCCGCAGCGCAGGGCGGCCAGGGTGTTTTCAGGCGCCAGGGTGCCGCCGCCGCGGTGCGCCAGGGTGCGTGGATAGGGCCACATGGTGTTCCTTTATAGCAATTCCATGGATACAGGACTGTCTTGCCATACTATTGCGTGCCCGCCCTGAAAAGTAAAGCGGCCCGTTTGGCGACGTGCTGCCGTGAATGGCGGCGCGTCCAGGCCGTTTCGTCGCAGCCCGGTTGCGCCCTGGCCTGCGCTGGCACACAATGCCTCATCGTTACCAGCAGACAACTACATGAAACCCGACGCCCCATCCGCCGATGCCCCCGCCAAGCGCCGCTCGCCCTATTACCGCATGCTGCCCGACGCGCGCTATGCGCTGGCGCTGAACGTGATCTGCGCGCTGGTGATTACCTTCATCCTCAATCCGGGCAGCCATTTTGGCCAGAACCTGGTCGCCTCGATGTGCATCGGCACGATCGCCTTCCTGCTCATCGACGGCATGCGCCTGACCCTGTGGGGCGAAGGCCAGCGGCCCAAATTCCTGCCCTTCATGCTCATCATCCTGATTTCCGTGCCCGTGGCGCAAATGCTGGGCTTGACCCTGTTCAGCTGGCTGACGGGCGTGGACGTGGGCGGTTTCGAAAACCTGCTGCCCACGCAGATGATGGGCACGCTCGTATTCACCCTGCTGGCCACGGGCGGCGCCGTGCTGTTTTTCTCCAGCCGCGAAAAAATTGCGCGTCTACAAATGGCGGCAGCCCAGGAAAAGGCCCGCGCCGAATCCGTGGCGCGCCAGGCTATGCAGGCCCAGCTGCAGCTGCTGCAGGCGCAGATCGAACCGCACATGCTGTTCAATACCCTGGCCAACCTGCAGGGCCTGATCAGCTTTGACCCGGACCGCGCCCAGTTGCTGCTCGACCAGTTGATCCAGTATTTGCGCGCCACCCTGTCCTCCTCGCGCGCCGAATCCACCACCCTGGAGCAGGAATTTTCCCTGATGCAAGCCTATCTGGGCCTGATGTCCATCCGCATGGGTGCGCGCCTCAGCTATGCGCTGGACTTGCCCGAGGCCTTGCGCCAGATCAAGGTACCGCCCATGCTGCTGCAGCCGCTGGTGGAAAACGCCATCCAGCACGGCCTGGAACCGAAGATCGAAGGCGGCCACATCCATGTGCAGGCGTCCACGGACGGCGGCGTGCTGACCCTGACCGTCAGCGACGATGGCCTGGGCCTCGGCCATCCGGGCCAGACCAAGGGCACGCACCTGGGCGTGGCGAATATCCGCGAACGCCTGCACGGCATGCATGGCGCTGCCGCCAGCCTGTCGCTGGCCGCCAACCATCCGGCAGGCGCGACCGCCCGCCTGACACTTCCCCTTCCACCCACCACCACGAGTCCACTCGCATGAGCCAGCACACCGCACGCGCGCCACGCGCCCTGATCGCCGAAGACGAACCGATACTCGCCGCCGCCCTGGCCCATGCCTTGCAGCGGCTGTGGCCCGAGCTCGACATTGTCGCCACCTGCCCCAACGGCGTGGATGCATTGCGGCAAGGCCTGGCGCTGCAGCCCGACATACTCTTTCTCGACATCAAAATGCCAGGCAAGACGGGCCTGGAAGCAGCCGAAGAACTGGCCGAACAGTGGCCCGGTGGCGTGCCTTTCCCCCACATCGTGTTTGTCACCGCGTACGACGAATACGCGCTGGCCGCCTTCGAGCAGGCCGCTGCCGACTACGTCTTAAAACCCGTCAATGATGCGCGCCTGGGCAAGACGGTGGAACGCCTGCGGCAGCGCTTGCGCGACAGTGCCGGCACGCCGTCCGCCGCCGCGGCAAGCGCCGCAACACCGGCATCGTCGGCGTCGTCAGCGCCGGCCCAGGCGAACGCGGCAGGCATCGCCGCCGGCGACGACAATATGGCCCGCCTGCTGGCCCAGCTGCAAGCCATGCTGCCGCCCGCCCCCCGCCTGCAAATGATACGGGCGGCCGTCGGCAACAGCGTGCGCATGATCGCCCTGGCCGACGTCGTGTATTTTGAAGCGCTGGACAAATACATCAACGTCGTGTGCCACGATAGCGAAGCGCTGATACGCACGAGCCTGAAGGAATTGCTGCCCCAGCTGGACCCGCAACAGTTCTGGCAAATTCACCGGGGCACCATCGTCAATGCCGGCGCCATCGCCACGGCCGTGCGCGACGAGGCGGGCAAGCTGTCACTGACCCTGCGCCAGCATCCGGCGCAGCTGCGCGTCAGCCCCTTGTATGCCCATCTGTTCCGCCAGATGTAAAACGGGTCTAGTGCAGCTGGTGCTTCAAGTCCGATAGTTCATCGTGGACCTTCTGCACGGCGCTTTTCATTTCCGGCGTCATGCTGGACGCCGTGCCGCACGCCCGCTTGGCGCGGTCCCCCAGGGATTCCATCTGGTCGACGGCTTGCCGGATGCGCGCATCGTCGTGCGTGTCGATGGCTTGCCGCACGGCGCTCTTTTGCTGGTCCAGCTGGTTGATGCAATCTTTCAAGTCCATGGACATGCCCAGCTGCTTGCCGCACAGCTGGGCCGCCTGGCCGATCGCGTGTTCGATGGCGCCAAAGCGCCGTGCCACTTCCTTTGCCTGCATCATGATGTGTCCTCCCATGCTATCTGGAGTTGGATCGTCAGGCCGGCCCCAGGTTCCCCACCGTCCGCCGCGGCATTGAAATTTCCATGGGGCACTTTTTTGTAAGCGCTTGTGACATTTTAGATAATTATCAAATTCTTCAGCTACATTGGCGTACCCGAACCACCACGCCATCCATGACCTCGTTGCCGCCCCTGCCCCGCCGTGCTCCCGGCCTGCTGCTGATCGTCCTGCTGCACGCGGGCCTGGCATATATCTTCGTACAGTCGCGGCCCGCCAGCGTCACGGACGACAACCTGCCGCAGGGCCCCGCCATCACCTGGCTGCGCTACACCACGCCCGCGCCGCCCAAGCCCGTATCGTTGCCCAGCGCCAAACCGCCAGCCCCGCGCGTGCCCCGCCTGCCAGTGCCGGCGCCCATCGGCCGCCCCTTGCCGCCCCCCGCCGTCGAGCAGGCGCCAGCACCAACTCCAGCGCCAGCGCCGGCGGTGCCGGAAGCGGTCACGCTCGCCGCGCCGCCCAGCGCGGCCGATATCCTCGCGCAAGCCAAGCGCGACGTGGGCAAGATCGACAAGGAGCTGCGCAAGGAATTCCCGCAGCGGGGCGGGGAGAAATTCGAGGACACGGGTTTCAAGCGCATGCAGCAAGGCTTTGCCGAAGCCTACGCGGCCGTGCCGCCGAAATGGTACGAGGCGTCGAAAATCGAGGAAGTGGGCGCAAACGAGGCGAAGGGCAGCCGCACCTATAAGATCACCAGCGCGCTGGGCACCTTGTGCGTGACCACGCGCGCGGGCAAGAACGGCGAAACGACGGTCGGCATGTGCCCCAAATAGCCGGACTCAGCCCACCGCTTCGCGCACCCCCAGCGGCTGCAGATGGCGCAGGCGCAGGGCGATCAGCACGCCGCCGCCCAGGCACAGGCCCAGCATGGCGACGACACCCGTCCAGCCGTCGACGCCCCACATCATGCCCGAGGCGGAACCGATCAGGCTGGAACCCAGATAATAGAACAGCAGATAAAAGGCCGAGGCCAGCGCCTGCGGCGCGCGGGCGCGGCGGCTGACCCAGCTGCTGGCAATCGAGTGCGAGGCAAAGAAGCCGAAGGTGGCCAGCGCCATGCCGGCGACGATCAGCGGCAGCGAGTCGAACAGGGTCAATAAAATGCCGGAAAGCATCACCGACAGCATGATCCACAGCACGCCCCGGCGCCCCAGGCGGTCTACCAGGCGGCCCGCCCAGACGGAGCTGAAGATGCCGATCAGGTACAAAAAGGCCAGCAAGCCGACCGTGCTCTGGCGCAAGCCGAAGGGCGCGGCCAGCAGGCGGTAGCCGATGTAGTTATACAGGCTGACGAAACAGCCCATCAGCACGAACGCCAGGCAGAACAGCCACGGCAAGCCCCGGTCGGAAAAATGCTGGCGGATGGCGTGCGGCAAGGCATTCCAGCCCTTGGTGCTGGGCACGAAATTCTTCGACACAGGCAGGCTGCGCCAGAACTCGGCCGCTGCCAGCACGCCGGCCACGCCCAGCACGCCCAGCGCCCAGCGCCACGACAGGAAATCGCTGAGCATGGACGCCACCAGCCGTCCCGACATGCCGCCAAACGCGCTGCCGGCAATATACAGCCCCATCGACAGGCCCAGCGACGGCCCTTCGATTTCCTCGCCCAGGTACGCCATGGCCACGGCCGGCATGCCGCCCAGGGCCACGCCCAGTGCGGCACGGATGGCCAGCAGCTGCGCATAGTCCTGCGCGAACGCGGACAGAATGGTCAATAGTGCAGCGGAAAACATCGACGCCACCATCAGCGGTTTGCGGCCCACCCGGTCCGAGACGGCACTCAGCAACACCAGCGAGATGGCCAGCAAGCCGCTCGACACGGACAAGGACCAGCTGCTTTGCGCCGGCGTCAGGTGGAACTGGTGCGACAGCAGCGGGAACAGGGGCTGGATGCAATACAGCAGGCTGAAGGTGGAAAAGCCGCCAAAGAACAGCGCGCGGTTGCTGCGCTTGAATTCGACGGACCCCTTGGCAATGGCCGTGCGGGGTGCCGGAGCGGGAGGAACCGGGATGGCGGAAGGTGCAGCGGAGGAAAAGGCAAGCGATGAATCAGACATGGCCGTGTTTCGGATAGGAAGCGAGTTTTCATCTTAGGATTGCCAACTCATATCGTCCAATATATATTTAAGGCCCAACTCATACTTTAAAACGATTACTGGACGAATATGGAACTGCGCCACCTGCGTTACTTCGTCGCCGTCGCCGAGGAGCTGCACTTCACGCGCGCGGCCGAGCGCCTGCACATCGGCCAGCCGCCGCTGAGCCAGCAGATCCAGGCGCTGGAAGCGGAACTGGGCGCGCAGTTGTTCGAGCGCAACAAGCGCTCCGTGCGGCTGACGCAGGCGGGCACGCTGTTCCTCGTCGATGCGCGGCGCATCCTGGCCCTGTCGGAACAGGCGGCCGTGACGGCGCGCCGGGCGCAGCGGGGCGAAGCGGGCGAACTGCGCATCGGCTTCACGTTTTCCACGCCGTTCACGCCGTATTTCGCCACCGTCATCAACCGCTACCGCCAGCTCTTTCCGCACGTCACATTGACCCTGCACGAGATGGCGACCTTGCATCAGCTGGAAGCGATCTCGGACAGGACGATGGACCTGGGCTTCGTGCGCCCGCCGGAAACGGCCTATCCGGCCGACGTCCGCCTGACGCAATTGCGCCAGGACCCGCTGTTCCTCGTGCTGCCCGTCGCCCACGCGCTGGCGGCCAAGCGCAGCATCGCAATTGCCGACATGGCGGGCGAAGGCTTTGTCATGTATCCCAAGAATGCGGGCACGGGGATTTATCCGCAGATTTTCCGCCTGTGCAAGGCGGCCGGCTTCGTGCCCCAGGTGGCGCAGGAAGCGGGCGAAGCGTCGACCATCATCGGCCTGGTGGCGGCCGGCTGCGGCATTTCCGTGCTGCCCGCCTCGTTCGACCGCATCCGCATGGATGGCGTGTGCTACCGCCCCATCGCCGACCCGCAGGCAACCACCAGCTTATTGCTCGCGCAACGGGAAGAAGAGACGTCGCCGCAGGTGGCGGCGTTCGTGAAGCTGGCCGAGGAAGCGGCCATGGAAGGAAAGCAGTAGGTCGGATTAGCCCGCAGGGCGTAATCCGACAATCGCATGCATCAATGCAACGCCAGCAATGTCGGCTTACGCTGCGGCTGTGCCGCAGCTAAGCCGACCTACAGGACGCGCGTCGGCGTAGGTCGGATTAGCGGTGGCGAAGCTGCCCCGTGATCCGACATCAACGATCACGAATAATCCGCGTCCAGCTCCGAACCCGCATAGTTTTCCAGGTCCTCGAACAGGCTTTTCATGCTGGCCCGCGTGAGGATCTTCTGCACCACGGTGCAGCTGCGGCGGTACGAAGCGATGCGGTCGAGCAGCACGGGGTGGTGCTGCACGGGTACCTTGGCCACCAGGGCGGCCCAGCCTTCCTCGAAGTCGGGCTTGTTCTTGCGCACGGAACGCACGAAGCGCTCGAACTCCTTCTGCCCCGTGCGCGCGATGACGCGCCCGCCGCCTTCGATGGCGAAGATGATGGCCAGCGCGATGACGCCCTCGGCATTCAAGTCGCTGTCGCTGACGGGGCCGTTGTCATGGTGACGGCGCAGCCAGCCGGCCAGGCGCACGACGGCTTGCACTTCCTTGCGCTGCTGCAACTGCACCGCATACTTTTCATAGCCGGCCCAGTTCTGGTTCGGGTCGGCCTGGCAAATATCGATGAACAGCTCGCGCAGGCGGCGCTGCAAATACACGGGGTCCTGGTCGTATTCGCCCACGAGGGCGTCTTCGGGCAGCTGCGACAGTTCCTTGATCAGGCGAAAGCCCACCTGGAACGCGTGCTCGGCGCCGTGCTCGACGAGGAAATCGAGCGCGGCCTGGTCGCCATCATGCGCGACGGCCTGCTCCAGGCCCAGCGACACGCCGCCCACCGTCAGGTACAGCGCTTTCTGGATACCGTCGGCCGTGCGTTCATTCGTGAACTTCTCGGCCACCATGGCCGTGATGCCCGTCAATTCGTCGGCCAGGTTCAGGGCCGCGTCCTCGCGCGGGTCGTTCGGCAACAGCTTGATGGCGCGCACCAGGCGCGGAAGATTCTCTACAACAATTGCTGGCAGCATCAGTCGTTCCCTGCTTTCATCACGAGAAAATGCCCGTGCCCAGGCTGCGGCGCGTGCTCGAGCGTGGCGCGCTGCGCGTGCTCGGCACTTGCTTGCGCAGGCGGTACAGCAATTCCTTGGTGCTACGCTGCAACATGGTCGGCTCTTCATCCGGATCGTCCGAGTATTCGGCATCGGCCAGGTCGGCGCTGTGGCGGAAATCGGGGAACAGCTCGAACAGCGAGCGGTCCCAGCCGTCCTCATTCGCCTGCGCCAGTTCGATGGCCAGCGGCACGACGTCGTTGTCGGACGAGGTCACGCCCGTCACGTATGGTCCCTTGATGACGATTTCTCCCGCCACTTCGAGGATTTCCTTCGGCGCCATCGAGAACAAAATGGCAAACGCCGTGGCGCCCCAGTCGGTGGCGGACGCTTCGAGCAGCAGCTCGCGGCGGCGCTCGGCGTCGTCGGTGGAAAACACCACGCCGTGGATGTGCGCGAACAGCGCTTCGGCGATGCGTTCCGGATCGTCCTCGATCTGGTCGTCGCTCCAGGTGGCGGCGATGAAGGCCAGGCTGTCGGCCCAGGCTTTCGGCGGCACCAGCAAGGTCGCCAGCGACATCTTGCCGCCGTCAAAACCGGCCAGGTGCAGGGCCGTCACTTGCGGCGGGATGGCATTGAGCACTTCCACCACGGCCAGGTCGCCGTACTGGTCGGCCGCGTCGGCAAACGCCTGCTCGGCGTGGCCCAGCGAACCGGACAGCACCAATTCCGTGACCTGTTTCGTCAGCGCGGGAAGATTGCTCTTTTGTTCATTATCTGCCATGGTCATCTCCATCCTGGTCAAACATCTGGGCGAAATCGTCGGTCGCTTCGTCTTCATCGTGCTCGTCGTCGCCGTCGTCATTGGCGGCCAGCTGGTCGAGCGACTGGTCGTCGTCGTCCCACAGGCGCGGATTCTTGTGCAGGAAGGCCGTGATGATGGCCTGGCGCGCCAGGTCGGGGAAGCTCTCTTCGATGGCCGCGTACATCTTGGCCGCTTCCGGCGCAGCGCAGGCGGCCATGGAAAACACGCGGGCCGGGTCGCCGAACTCGTAGTCTTCGCTTTCGGCCAGCAAGCCTTTCGGGTCGCTGAACGTGATGTGGTCGACCAGCGCGAAGGCCAGCATGTTCACGTCTTCGATGCCGCCGCCACTGGCGTACTCGCCAACCAGCGCGTCGACCATGCTTTTGTAGTTCTTGCGGTTCGGCGGGTCGCCGAGGATGCCTTCGATCTGGCCTTCCAGCTCGCGCGACTGGTACGCGAATTCAGGGTGTACTCTTCTCATGCTGTGCTTTCCAATGTGATGCGCGGCGCTGGATTAACAGCACCGTTGTTGTTGTTTTTCAAGTAATTCTGGCCGGCTGATGCGGGCCGCATCGATTTAATCGGCAGGTAATACTGTGCCGTGCAAACGGAACACGCCGCACCACAGCGCATACGCTTCCGCTTCCGGATCGATGATGATGCGGTGGTTCACGCTCTGGTCGTATTCGGCGCGCTTGGCCGGGTCGGCCAGGATTTCATACGCCTTGGTGACGCTCTTGAAGCGCGCCTCGGCGCCGGGGGCCTGGTTGCGGTCGGGGTGGAAGCGCATGGCCAGCGAACGGTAAACCTTCTTGATTTCATCGTCGCTGGCATTGGGGGCGACACCGAGGACGTTATATAAATTTTCCATATGAGGCTCCGGAGGCGCGAATTTCTACTAATTAAAGGCGAATTATCCTATAGAACGGCGTCCGCGTCGCTTGCATGCTGGGAAATGGGGGCAAATACGTGCTTATAAAGCGCTTGCGGTACGGTAAAATGCTTTTTACTGTCACTCTTCCGCATTGATCAATGAGCAACGATAACCCGAATACCGCCGCGCCAGCGCTGGCGCCCAATTTCTTGCGTAACATCATCGAAGCCGACCTGGCTGCCGGCGCCCACGTGCGTCCCGGCCTGCCCCAGGTGATCACGCGTTTCCCGCCGGAGCCGAACGGCTACCTGCACGTGGGCCACGCCAAGTCGATCTGCGTCAACTTCGGCCTGGCGCGCGATTATGCCGGCCAGTGTAACCTGCGCTTCGACGACACCAATCCGGCGAAGGAAGAGCAGGAATACGTCGACACCATCATGGACAGCGTGAAATGGCTGGGCTTTGACTGGGAACCGAAGAATGGCGACGGCCGGAGCCACCTGCACTACGCGAGCGACTATTTCGACCAGCTGTACGCGATGGCCGAGTACCTGATCACGGCCGGCTTTGCCTATGTGGACAGCCAGAGCGCCGAAGACATGGCCGCCAACCGGGGCAATTTCGGCCAGGCCGGCAAGAATTCGCCGTTCCGCGACCGTCCGCGCGACGAATCGCTGGCCCTGTTCCGCGCCATGAAGGCGGGCCAGTTCAAGGATGGCGAGCACATCCTGCGCGCGAAGATGAGCGAAGATGCCATGAGTTCGCCGAACATGAACTTGCGCGACCCGGCCATCTACCGCATCCGCCATGCGCACCACCACCGCACGGGCGACGCCTGGTGCATCTACCCGATGTACGACTACACGCACCCGATCTCGGACGCGCTGGAAAACATCACGCATTCGATCTGCACCCTGGAATTCCAGGACCACCGCCCGTTCTACGACTGGCTGCTGGAAACCCTGTCGGCCGGCGGCTTCTTCCAGCAACCGGTGCCGCACCAGTTCGAATTCTCGCGCCTGAACCTGACCTACATCGTCACCAGCAAGCGCAAGCTGCGCCAGCTGGTGGAAGAAAAGATCGTCGACGGCTGGGACGATCCCCGCATGCCGACCCTGGTGGGCATGCGCCGCCGCGGCTACACGCCGGAAGCGATTCAATTGATGTGCGAACGCACGGGCGTGACCAAGTCCGACGGCTGGATCGACTACAGCGTGCTGGAAGGCTGCCTGCGCGAAGACCTGGACCCGAAGGCGCCGCGCACGGTGGCCGTGCTGCGTCCGTTGAAATTGATCATCGACAATTTCCCTGAAAACGAGAGCGTGGAATGCACGGCGCCCGTGCATCCGCACTTCCCGGAGCGGGGCTTGCGCACCTTCCCCATCTCGCGCGAGCTGTGGATCGAGGAAGACGATTTCATGGAAGTGCCGAACAAGGGCTACTTCCGCCTGTATCCGCCCATCGACGACAAGCCGGGCAGCAAGGTGCGCTTGCGCTACGGCTACGTGATCGAGTGCACGGGCTTTGACAAGGATGAAAACGGCAAGGTCATCGCCGTGCATTGCACCTACTTCCCGGACAGCAAGTCGGGCACGGAAGGCAGCGCCAACTACAAGGTCAAGGGCAATATGCACTGGGTCAGCGCGCCGACGGCGATTCCCGCCGAAGTGCGCCTGTACGACCGCCTGTTCACGGACCCGCAGCCGGACGCGGGCGGCAAGGACTTCAAGCTGGCCCTGAATCCGCTGGCCAAGGAAGTCGTGCAAGCGTGGCTGGAACCGGGCGCGGAACTGGCCCAGCCGGAACAGCGCTTCCAGTTCGAGCGCCACGGCTACTTCGCGGCCGACCGGGTCGACAGCCAGCCTGGCAAGCCCGTCTTCAACCGCATCGTCACCCTGAAAGACAGCTGGCAGCCCGCGAAATAAGGGCTGGACGGCATACGGAAAAAACCGCTGCGGCGGTTTTTTTTCGTTTCAAGGAGAAACATTGCCAGTTGACTACCTTAACAATAGTTTTGTATATTGTGCACATATTAAGCAATTTACAATTGTGCTTGTGCAACTCAGCAAGGTCACCGCCCTACAGGCGGCACCCGATTCCACCTCCTGATGCGGATTGCGATGTCCTCTACTGCCGGCGAGCAACAGTTAGCCCCTGAAAAAAGACCACTCTGGCTGCTCGGCTTCGTGCTGTCGCTGATGGCGGGCCTGCTGTTCTACGTGGCCGCTTCGCTGTCGATCGAAAACGATGCCAGCGAACTGTTCAACAATCTGGCCCGCAATACCCAGAAAAACATCGAATCGCGCATCAGGTCGTATGCCAACCTGCTGCGCGGCACGGCCAGCCTGTTCCACGCCAACGAACACGTGAGCCGCGAGCAATTCCACCGCTACGTGGCAAACATCTCCTTGCAACAGAACTACCCGGGCGTGATGAATCTCAATTACAGCCAGGAACTCGACGGTGTGCAGCGCACCGCCTTCGAAGCGGCCATGCAGCGCGATTATCCGCCCTGGCGCGACGGCTATCCGCCGTTTGCCATCGAGCCACCCGCCCCGCGCGCCCGATATTCCGTGCTGACGTACATCGAGCCGATTGCCAGCGCCCCGGAGAAGTTTGGCTACGACATCGCCTCGCGCCCCCTGATCGCCGAAGCGCTGGCGCAGTCGCGCGATTCGGGGCAGATCAGCAATTCCGGCGTCCCCGTGCCGATGGAAGGCCGGCCGCAGCTGACGGGCATGGCCATGCGCCTGCCCGTGTACCGCCACGGCATGCCGACCGGCACAGTGGAGCAAAGGCGCGCGGCCTACCAGGGTTCCGTCGGCATCGGCTACGACCTGGTGACGATGATGCGCAGCGCGCTGGCCGACATGCCGGTACGCAATGTCCGCCTGACCCTGTTCGATATCGGCCCGCAGGCGCGCGAACCGCTGGACTTGCCGCACGACATGCACCCTGTCTTCGACAGCACGACGGCGGGCATGCATGCGCCCTGGTGGCTGCCAGGCAACTCCGGCCGGTATCTGAGCAGCACGATGCTGATCGAACATAATGGCCGCGTGTGGCAAGCGCTGTTCAGCGTGCGCAAGAGCGACCTGTATACGCGCTTCGGCGCCTTCCTGCCGTGGTTGGCCCTGCTGACGGGCTTTGCCAGCACCATGCTGCTGTATATGCTGTTTCATACCCTGGCGTCGTCGCGCCGGCGCGCCATCCAGATGGCCACGGGCATGACGGAGGAATTGCGCGCCAGCCAGATCCGCCTGCAACTGTCGCACCAGAAACTGCGCCGCCTGGCGGCCCATGCCGACCAGATCAAGGAAGAAGAACGCAAGCGCATCGCGCGCGAAATCCACGACGACCTGGGACAGAACCTGCTGGTGCTGCGCATCGACGCCGACATGCTGGCCTCGCGCACGCAGCGCCGCCACCCGCGCCTGAACGCCCGCGCCCGCTCGACCCTGGAGCAGATCGACGCCACCATCAAGAGCGTGCGGCAGATCATCAACGACTTGCGTCCAACCGTGCTGGACCTGGGCGTGAATGCGGCCGTCGAATGGCAGGTGGCGCAGTTTCGCCTGCGCACGGGCATTGCCTGCGAAGTGAGCGAAAGCCACGACGATATTTGCCTGAGCGACCAGTGCGCCACGGCCCTGTTCCGCATCCTGCAGGAATCCTTGAGCAATATTTCCCAGCATGCCAATGCCAGCCGCGTGCAAGTCAAGCTGGAAAAGTGCCGCGATACGGTGTCGATGAGCGTCAGCGACAACGGCGTGGGTGCGGCCATCGACGGACGCAACAAGCTGGGCTCGTTTGGCCTGGTGGGCATCGAGGAGCGCATCAAGTTACTGGGGGGTACTTTCCACATCGAAAGCAGCCCCGGTGCCGGCATGAGCGTGCACGTCAGCGTACCGCTGGGCGCGGACGCCACCGCATTTCCCTACCAGGAGGAAAGCAGGGCCAGCACCTGACGGGCACGCCCGCTTGAAACAAGCTCGACTTGCGTATTTTGTGATTAGGTGCAATATTGATGTAGAACAATTAGCCTGGCAGGCAGCATCCAGGCACCCTTCCACTTGCCAGGAGTTCTCGCCACCAGCCAGCTATTTTTCGCCGTTTTTTCTCACGCAGCGCTTTTACGATACCCACGACTAAAGGACACCCATGGATACGAACGACAGTTTCAAGGCAATTGCCGATTTGAATTTGGACGCGATCAAGGTCAAGCTGATGCACCGGGAATCCGGCGAAGGATGGAGCCTGGAGAAGGCAAATGCGGTGGAGTTCGAATACCGGCGCTTCCTGATCCTGATGAAACAGTTTCCGGAAGAAGAAACGGCGCCGCTGATGGACGTCGATACCTTCTGGCACTACCACATCCTCGACACCTTGAAATATGCGGCCGACTGCGAACAGGTCTTCGGCTACTTCCTGCATCACTTCCCGTACATCGGCTTGCGCGGCGAGGACGACGAAGCGGCGCACCACCGCGTGGGCGAGCGCATGAAGCAGCTGTACGAGCAAACGTTCGGGGAAGACTATATCCGCGCAGAAACCGCGTATTCGGGCCGCGCCGTGCAGGCGGCCTATTCGGGACGGGCCGTGCAAGCCGCGTATTCAGGACGGGCTGTACAAACAGCATTTTCCAGTGCGGCGGTACAGGCGACGGCGTACTCGGGCCGGGCCGTGCAGACGGCGTTTTCCAGCGCAGCGGTGCAGGCGACCGCGTATTCGGGCCGCGCGACCGGTGCTGCCAGCACCGCATTTTCCAGCGCACCCGCCACACTGGCCGCCGCAGTGGTCAAGTCGTCCACGACTGGCCTGGAGATGGGGCGTTTCTATATCGATCGCCCGGTGCTGAACCGCGACACGCAATAGAGAAAACAAAGGTGGCTGCCGCACGCGGCAAGCTTGACTTACCCAGACGGCACCTCTCAGTTTGCCGTCTGTCAGGCGCTCTTAGGCAGCCATCAGTTCGCGCAGTTCACGAATGCTGAAATCGCTGATTTCATGCATGCGGATGAGGATCGTGGCGCCGATCGGCAAGGTATTGTGACGAATCTTGCTGATGACAGGCGGCGCCACTTCCAGAGCACGCGACAGGGCGGCATCGTTTTTCAGTTGCAGCTTGTCGATGATCGCATCGAGGACGCGATTCGGGTTGTAGGTAGGCAAAGAGGTAATTTGTTTGAGAGACATGATCAAAAATCCGACTTGTTGTATTAATGCAAAAAGAAACCGAATGTCTCTTCTGCAATAATTCAGGGTAAACACACTAAAAAGCGCCATCACTTATGCGGCATTTACGCCGCAAACAATATAATACACGCTATTGTTGATTTTTGCGTAACTTAAAGCAAAATTGTGATAATTGAAGAGAATTGACGCACTTGGAATGTGCTAGAGGATAACTCAAATCGGAAAAATTTGCTGCAAGTCATCAATTTTTACAATGAAGAACGCCGCTACGCATGAACCAGGCAATCGCCATGAGCGCGCTCAGGCGTACCATTTCCGCTGACAAGTGCCAGCCTTGAACGGCCACGCCGGCCGGGGTGGCCCGCAGACTGGCGCTAGGGAAGGCGTCCACGCGGCACCAGGCCAGTTGCCGGCGAATTTCATCGGGTGGCGGCGGTGGTTGCAACGCACGCTCACGGCGGCGCATATAGGCGCGCACCTGTTCCTTGCTGGGGTGACTCGTAGCTCGCATGGCTCGCTCCTGCTGACTGGAAACGACGTCGCGCTAATTGTAGAGCCCGCCACAAATAGCCAAGACGCGTGACGACATTGCTCACCATATCGCCGGCTCGCCATGACACGTTTGCGCTACATCAAATGGCAAGGCCCCGGCATTGCACCGAAGCCCATGCTGCCCCACGGCCTGCCGGCCGGCGGCCCATCCTTATTTCTTTTGCTGGCGTACGCGCTGTTGCTGCTTTTCCTGCGTTTGCTGGCGATTCTGCTTGCGCTCGAACAGGGTGACCGCATCTTTCTTGGCTTGCTCGACGGTACGCATTTCCTCATGCGCATCGTGCGGGACAAAAAATTCGGCGTCCTGCGCCGCCACGACCAGCTTGATGGCGGCGTCGTCATCGAGGTCATACAGTTCCGTCAGGACGGTGGTGACCTCGTCCAGGTATTCTTCGTAAGTGAGGATGCTCATGCTGTATTCCTTAAGTGAATGGCGCAGCGCCGGAACGGCGCGCTGCGCGCCGGCCCAGGAAAAGTGCGCAGGTAACCGGCCATTTTACCCGATGCGGGCCCCGCCGGCAGCCAGCGGCCGCAAGGCATCGGCCACGTGCGCGTAGCGCAGGCGCACGCCCAGTTCGCGCTTGATGCGCGTATTGCGCAGGCGAC
This sequence comes from Janthinobacterium sp. FT14W, assembly GCF_009208755.1. Taxonomy (NCBI): domain Bacteria; kingdom Pseudomonadati; phylum Pseudomonadota; class Betaproteobacteria; order Burkholderiales; family Oxalobacteraceae; genus Janthinobacterium; species Janthinobacterium sp. FT14W. Next base: position 49,430 of record NZ_WFLL01000018.1, read on the forward strand.
GCGATTCGGACATGAACGACAGCAGCATCGGCGTGACCACTTGCTGCAGCTCGGCACGCGGCAGGCGCGGCGCACGCGGCAAGCCGAAGGTATCGGCCACGGCATCGAAATACTCCGCCATTTTGAGCTCGCTGTCATCGCTGGCGTGATACACGCGTCCCGGCTTGCCCCGCCACAAGGCCCGCTCGATGATGCGGGCCAGGTCATCGGCATGGATATGGTTGGTGTACACGTCGTCGCCCGCGGCCAGGGCCGGCGTGCCTTCGCGCAGGCGCTTCAGGGGCAGGCGGTCGTCCGCATAGATGCCGGGCACGCGCAGGATGGCCACGCTGGCGCCGCGGCGCGCGCCCCAGTCCCGCAAGACCTGTTCGGCGTCGACGCGGCGGCGCGCGCGCGCATTCGCCGGCGCCACCGGCCGCGCCTCATCGACCCAGGCGCCAGCGCAATCGCCATATACGCCGCTGGTGCTCACATACACCATGCGGGCATGCTCGGGTAAAATGGCGACCAGATTGCGCGTGCGCCGGTCCAGCACGCCCGACGACAGGGGCGGCGCCAGGTGCACGACCATGGGCGCCAGCCCCGCCAGCCGTTGCAGGCTGGCGCGGTCGTCGAGGTTGGCCACGATGGGCACGGCGCCGGCGGCCCGCAGCTGGGCGCAGCGCGCCGGCTGGCTGGTGACGGCAAAGACGCGAAAGCGCGCGCGCAGCAAGGGCAGCAGCCGCATGCCCACATCGCCGCAGCCCAGGATCAGCAGGCGCGGCAAGCCCACGGGCTTGCGCAAAGAGTGCATTAACATATTTTTCATCTCAAGGATTGTATGACTTTTCAAGTTACTGTTCAGCCCAGCGGCCACCAGTTCAGCTGCGAAGCGGACGAAACTGTGCTGGCGGCGGCGATACGCGCCGGCGTGGGCTTGCCATATGGCTGTAAAAATGGCGCCTGCGGCTCCTGCAAGGGCAAAGTAGTTGCCGGCAAGGTAGAGCACAAGGCACACCAGCAACGCGCCCTGACGCCGGAAGAGGAAGCGGCCGGCCTTTCCCTGTTCTGCTGCGCCACCACGAATGCGGACCTCGTCATCGAAGCACGCGAAGTGGCGGGCAGCAGCGACTACCCGATCAAGAAAATGCCGTCGCGCGTGACCACCATCGAAAAAGTCGCGCCCGACGTCGTCGTGCTGACCCTGCAGCTGCCGGCCAGCGAGCGCCTGCACTACCGCGCCGGACAGTATATCGAAATCCTGTTGCGCGACAACAAACGCCGCAGCTACAGCATGGCCGGCGCGTCCGCCGACGGCGGCCCCGTGAGCCTGCACATCCGCCACCTGCCGGGCGGCCTGTTCACCGACCAGGTGTTCGGCACCCTGAAGGAGCGCGACATCCTGCGCTTCGAAGGCCCGATGGGGACCTTCTTCCTGCGCGAAGATTCCGACAAACCCGTCGTGCTGCTGGCCTCGGGCACGGGCTTTGCCCCGCTGAAAGCCATCGTCGAACACATGATCAGCGAGAAGTCCCCGCGCCCGATCACCCTGTACTGGGGCGGCCGCCGCCCGCAGGACCTGTACATGGATGCGCTGTGCCGCCAATGGGCCGCCGACCTGCCGCAATTCACGTATGTGCCCGTCGTGTCGGAAGCCTTGCCGGAAGACGCCTGGAGCGGCCGCACGGGCTTCGTGCACCAGGCCGTCATCGCCGACTTGCCCGACCTGTCCGGCCATCAGGTGTATGCCTGCGGCGCGCCCGTGATGGTCGATTCGGCCCACCGCGATTTCGTGCAGTTGTGCCAGTTGCCATCCGACGAGTTCTACGCGGACGCCTTCACCACGGAAGCCGACCTGGCCAAGTAAGCATCCAGACAGCGGGGTGCTGCTGGCGCGGCATCCGCTGCCGCCACCGCTCCATCCCGCCGTTCCCTGGAAATCCCATGTCCCTCGCATCTGCCGGCAACGGCTTCAGCATCCTGCGTCACCGCAATTTCGCCTTCTACCTTTCCGCCCGCGTGCTGGGCACGCTTGCCGTGCAGATGCAAAGCGTGGCCATCGGCTGGCAGGTGTACCAGATCACGGGCAGCCTGTTCGACCTGGGCCTGATCGGCCTGGCGCAGTTCGCCCCCTTCCTCGTGCTGATCTTGCCGGCCGGCCACGTGGCCGACCGCTACAACCGCCGCAACATCATCGCCTGGTGCCTGGCGGCCCAGCTGGCGTGCGCGCTGGCCTTGCTGGCCTTTACGCTGAGCGGGCTGTCCATCGTCTGGCCCGTGTTTGCCGTGCTGGTGCTGTTCGGCAGCGCGCGCGCCTTCATGATGCCGGCCACGCAAGCCGTGCTGGTCAACATGGTGCCGACGGAACAATTCAGCCGCGCCGTGGCGCTCAGCTCGTCGAGCTCGCACGTGGCCATCATCCTGGGCCCCACCCTGGGCGGCTTGCTGTACTACTTCGGCCCCAAGGTGGTGTACCTGATCTCGTCCGCGCTGCTGGTGGTGTCCGTCCTGCTGATGCGCGCCACCACGCCCGCGCCGCAAGTGGTGAAACGCGAGCCCGCCAGCTGGCATACCCTGCTCGAAGGCTTGCGTTTCGTCTGGTCGAAACCCATCGTGCTGGGCGCCATTTCGCTCGACCTGTTTGCCGTGCTGTTCGGCGGCGCCACGGCCCTGCTGCCGGCGCTCGCGCATGACGTGCTGCATATCGGCCCCAGCGGCCTGGGCCTGCTGCGCACGGCGCCAGGCGCCGGCGCCGCCCTGTGCTCGATCGCGCTGGCCATGTTCCCCATCACGCGCCGGGTGGGCGCCTGGATGTTCGGCGGCGTGGCCGTCTTCGGCCTGGGCACCCTGGTGCTGGGCAGCACCAGCTTTTTCCCGCTGGCGCTGGCGGCGCTGTTCCTGATGGGCGCCGGCGACATGGTCAGCGTCTACATCCGCCACCTGCTGGTGCAGTTCGAGACACCGGACGAAATCCGCGGCCGGGTCAGCGCCGTGAATGCCGTCTTCATCGGCGCCTCGAACGAGCTGGGCGAATTCGAATCGGGCCTGACGGCCGGCTGGTTCGGCCTGGTGCGCGCCGTGCTCTTCGGCGGCGCCGCCACCCTGGCCGTGACGGGCGTGTGGGCCGTGCTGTTCCCCGTGCTGTCGCGCATGGACCGCTTCCCCCACCACGAGAAGGAAGCGGCCGCCAGGACGGCCACCGCGACCAGCCCATAAGGTCTAAGATGCGCTATTGCCACTGACGACTTCGCACCATGAAAATCACGCTTCCGTTTCACGGCTTCATCCGCAGCCGCCCCCACCTGAGCCTGGCTACGGCCATCGGCGTGGCGGCCGGCCTGCTGCTGCCCGCGTCCTGGCAACAGATGACGCGCCTGCTGGCGGCGTGGAACGTGGCCGTCTGGTTCTACCTGGCGACGATGGCCTGGATGATGATGCGGGCCAACCATCACAAGGTCAAGGCCATGGCGCAGCGCCAGGATGAACGGGCCGCCACGGTCCTGTCGGCCCTGTCCGTGGCGTCCGTGATGAGCCTGGCAGCCATCGTCTCGCAGCTGTCCTCGATGAAAGACATGGCACCGGACGAGCGCGCGCTGCATTACGGCCTGACGATCCTCACCCTGGTCGGCTCCTGGTTTCTCGTCGGCACCCTGTTCTGCGTCCACTATGCCCACCTGTATTACCAGGCCGACCCCGCCTTGCGCCCCCTGAAATTTCCCGACGACGAGCAAAACCCCGATTACTGGGATTTCCTGTATTTCGCCTTCACCATCGCCGTGGCCGTGCAAACGTCCGACGTTTCCGTGCAGACGCGGCTGATGCGGCAAATCGTGCTGGGACAATCCGTGCTGAGCTTTTTCTTCAACCTGGTCGTGCTGGGACTGTCCATCAATATCGCGGCCGGTCTCATCAATGGCTAAGGGTAAATAATTTCGTAGTGGAAACTTGACCTGGGTGTAGGGTTAAGCTCATCTTAATCGTGCGCACCCTCTTGAAATACGGGAAAGAGGAGTAAGATGGATTACGTAAGACAGGTCATGCACAGATCTGGTGCATGAGGCAAGAACCAGGCGCCGGCGCGCCCTGGGAGCGGGTTTGACCACTGCCGTGCCAGGCGCCTGAGATGGTTTTTTTTGAATTGACAGGAGTAAGCATATGCAAATCAATATTCATACCGACAGCACCATCGCCAACACCGCTGGACTGAACGAACATGTGCAATCCGTACTTGAAAACGCACTGAGCCGCTTCCGCGACAACCTGACCCGCATCGAAGTCCACCTCAGCGACACGAATGGCCCGAAAGGCGGCGCCGACGATATCCGCTGCGTCATGGAAGCACGCGTTGCTGGCTATCAGCCAATCGCCGTGACCGAGCAAAACGCCACCGTGCACCAATCCGTTGCCGGCGCCACCGACAAACTGAAACGCGCCATCGATAGCGCCCTGGGCCGTCTGCAAGACAGCAAGCGCCACGCCACCGGCAAGAATGCCGTGATCGATGCGGCCGAAGCGGAAGAAACCGCCGAATAATCCCCCCACTGCAGTATTTGCCAGAGACCAAGGCAGCCGTTCAAGGCTGCCTTTGCACATCCGGCCCCGCCTTTCACCTGCCGCAATAACAATAATTAAATTGCAAGCATTCCAGCTTATCAACACGACAAGGAAATAATTGTCGTATTTCTCACAGTAAGTAACATCAAGCAAGCTTTTGCCGTTACAGCCAGGGCCGCTTTACGCTATCATGAAGATACCGGCCCTCTGCTCGCGCGCGCCGGCTTTTTGAAAGTATGATTGTGGAACAGATCGGCAACTTCAGCGCTTCAGGCTGCAACATCGGCGATTTACAGCTATTTCGCGATGGGGCGGACAGCCAGACGGCCGCCATGCTGGCGCCCTGCCCCGTCATGCGCCTCGAAGCGGGCGAAGCCATTGCCGACACCCAGGGCACCAGCCTGTACATCGTCCTGCGCGGCTCGCTGGCCGTGGCCGCGGACACCCACACGGGCATGGATGACGGCACCGTCAGCAAGGTCTTGCCCGGCGAAAGCGTGGGCGAACAATCGGTGCTCGACGAAGCGAGCAACCTGGCCGCCATTTCCGCCCTCGAGGAAACCGATTTGCTGGTGATCGACGCGGCCATCGTATGGGAATTGATCGAGCAATCGAACGGTCTGGCGCGCAACCTGCTGCGGCTGCTGTCCTTCCGCATCCGCGCTGCCAACGCCCTGCTGCGCCGGCGCCAGAAACTGGGCGAGTTCTACCGCCAGCTGTCGATGGTCGACAGCCTGACGGGCCTGTATAACCGCGCCTGGCTGACCGATTTACTGCCGAACATGATCGTCACGGCCCACGGCAGCAGTTCGCCCCTGTCGCTGGTGATGATAGACCTCGACCATTTCAAGCGTTTCAACGACACGCACGGCCACCAGGCGGGCGACCAGGCACTGCGCATCGCCGCGCAGGTGCTGGGCGCCGCCCTGCGGCCCACGGATTTTGCCGTGCGCTATGGTGGCGAGGAAATGATGGTGATCTTGCCCGATACCAACGAAAACGTGGCCCTGCGCGTGGCCGAGCGCCTGTGCGAGCGCATGCAGCAAGCCGTCATCTTCGCCGACATGCGCAACCCGCTGCCGCACATCACGGGCTCCTTCGGCGTGGCCAGCCTGGCGGCCGAACAGGACGACGAGGACCTGATCGCGGCGGCCGACGCGGCGCTGTACCGCGCCAAGGCGGGCGGGCGCAACCGGGTCAGCACCTGATAAAAAGCCCATGGCGTCGTGGCATTGCCTCGCCGTACATTCGTACTGCCTTCGGCAATGCGCCTGGCCCTGGTCACGTTCTCAGGCGCTTCCGGCGCAATAATGATCAGGCAGCCTTGCTGTCGGCCGGCTTGGCAGGCGTAGTTGGCGCCGCAGCGTCATTCTTCTTGCTGCTGTGTGCGGCGACGAAGTCCGCATAGCCCTTCTGCACCAGCGCGTACGTCTTGTCGATATTGCTGGCTATATCGCCTTGTAATACTTTCAAGCCGCCCAGGATGTCGCGCGCTTCCTTGAAGCCTTTTTCCATGCCGCCGCTGATGGTGTCCATGAACCTGGTCAAGGCCGTGTCGTCGTCCAGGCCGGGATTCTGCTTTTTGAACGCGTCAAAAAAACCCGTCGACAGCGATACAATGCGGCTCGCCGTCGCTTCGGCGCTATTGTCCTGCGAGGCCGCGTTCTGGATCGCGTCGTCGCCGTACTGGCCCTTCAGCGCTTCATTGATGTTGGTGATGGCCGTCTTGTACAGCAGCGCCAGGGGCTCGTTTTCCGAGCCGATCGACACATTCAGCGACGCCTGCATGATGGAAGCGTTCAACTGCAGCTTGGTGCGGTCGTTCACGCTCATTTCAGTGTTGACGCCGTCCTTTTGCTGGACTTTATCGTCCTTGCCGGCAACACCCGTACTGACGGAAGTCACGGAAGGAGCGGAATTGCCGCCTGCGGCGATGGGAATTGACACGATAGACCTCCTTGAACGGGCAATGTATGCCACCATGCGGGAAACGCGGTGATGACCATCCTCTCGTGTAGTATCGGCAGGTTTTCAGAAAACTGAAGCGGCCCGGACAATTAAGATAACAATTAAGCAAGCAACGACCATCAATGACTACCCAGACCTTTCTTTGGCACGACTACGAAACCTTTGGCGCCCAGCCGCGCCGCGACCGCCCGGCCCAGTTCGCCGCTATCCGCACAGATGCGGACCTCAACGAGATTGGCGACCCGATCATGCTGTATTGCCAGCCCGCCAATGATTTCCTGCCCGACCCGCAATCGTGCCTGATCACGGGCATCACGCCGCAGCAGTGTCTGCAGCTGGGCGTGCCCGAGCACCAGTTTGCCGCCACCATCGAAGCGGCGTTTTCGGAGCCGGGCACCATCGGCGTGGGCTACAACACCATCCGTTTCGACGATGAAGTCACGCGTTTCCTGTTCTGGCGCAACCTGATCGATCCGTATGCGCGCGAATGGAAGAACCATTGCGGCCGCTGGGACATCCTCGACGTGGTGCGCATGACGCACGCGCTGCGCCCGGAAGGCATCGCATGGCCGAAGCGCGACGATGGCCAGACCAGTTTCAGGCTGGAACACTTGAGCAAGGCCAATGGCCTGGTCCACGAAGCGGCGCACGATGCGCTGTCCGACGTGCGCGCCACCATCGCCCTGGCCCGCCTGATCAAGGAAAAGCAGCCGAAGCTGTTCGAATTCTGCCTGGCCCTGCACAAGAAAGACCGGGTCGCCAGCGAAATGGGCATGCACCTGGCCGCCGGCGAGCGCCAGCCCTTCCTGCACGTGTCCGGCATGTTCCCCGCCGAACGGGGCTGCCTGGGCGTCGTCTGGCCGCTGGCTACGCATCCGAGCAATAAAAATGAGATCCTCGTCTGGGATTGCGCCTACGACCCGCGCGAATTATTTACCCTGGACGCCGACACCATCCGCACGCGCCTGTTCACGCGCAAGGACGCCATGCCGGAAGGCATGACCCGCCTGCCCGTGAAAAGCGTACACCTGAACAAGTCGCCCATGCTGGTCGGCAATTTGAAGACGCTGTCGCCGGCCATGGCTGCGCAATGGGGCATCGATCTGGAGGAGGCAAAGGTCAACGCGCAATTTGCCGCTGCGGCGCCCAACATGGATGCCATCTGGGCCGAAGTGTTCCAGCGCCCGGGCGCGAATGCCGCGCTGGACGTGGATGAAGATTTGTACAATGGTTTCGTCAGCAACGACGACCGCCGCCTGCTCGAATCCTTGCGCCGCGACACGCCCGCCAAGCTGGCCACGGCCCGCCCTTCGTTTGCCGACGAACGCCTGCAGGAACTGCTGTTCCGCTACCGCGCCCGCAATTTCCCGCAAACCCTGAGCGAAGCGGAAAGCCTGCGCTGGGAACAGCACCGCGCCGCCCGCCTGTTCGACGGCGACGGCGGCGCCCGCACCATCGAAATGCTGTTTACGGAAATCGACGTGCTGTCGGAATCGGTCGATGAGCGGGGGGAGGAAATCCTGGGCGAGCTGTACGACTATGCGGAGATGGTCGCGCCCATGCGCGATTAGTTGCACCCAACCAAACCTGCTACGCGTCGGCATAGGCGGCCTGCGATGCTCACCGTACGCCAGTACGGTTGCGCTTCTCGGCCACCTCTTCCTTCCGCTCGCTACGGTTTTGTCAGGTGCTGTGAGGCTGGCTGTCTCTCGTTCTTATACCGAACGATGGGCATTGATCGCATCGCGCGTTTCAATGGCCACGCGCCGCGCCGCGTCGGCGAAATCTTCGCCCGCCTGCGGCGTGGCGTAGATGATGGCGCGCGACGAGCTGATCATCATGCCCATGCCGTTCGCCGTCTGGCCCGCGCCGACGGTGGCGGCGATGTCGCCGCCCTGGGCGCCGATGCCGGGCACCAGCAGCGGCATGTCGCCCACGATGGCGCGCACCTGCGCCAGTTCTTCAGGGAAGGTGGCGCCGACGACGAGCGCGCACTGGCCATTCTTGTTCCATTTATCCGCCACCAAACGCGCCACGCGCTGGTACAGGGGCACGCCGTCCGTGTCGAGGAATTGCAGGTCCGAGCCGCCCGGGTTCGAGGTGCGGCACAGGATGATCACGCCGCGGTCCTGCCACGCCAGGTAGGGATCGAGCGAATCCTCGCCCATGTACGGGTTCACGGTGACGGCGTCGGCGCCGTAGCGCTCGAACGCTTCGCGCGCGTACTGCGTGGCCGTGGCGCCGATGTCGCCCCGTTTCGCGTCGAGGATCAGCGGAATGTGCGGATAGTTCTCACGCACGTAGCGGCAGATGTCTTCCAGCTGCTTTTCCGCGCCCAGCGCGCCGAAATACGCGATCTGCGGCTTGAAGGCGCAGGCCAGGTCGGCCGTGGCATCGATGATGCGCGTGCAAAAGGTGGTGATTCCATCGGGCAAGTCGCGCAGTTCGGCCGGCAGTTTCGCCAGGTCGGGGTCCAGTCCCACGCACAGCAGGGAATTATTGGCCGTCCACGCGGCGGATAATTTATTGATGAAATTCACGGCACACCTTCTCTATATTCAGTTGCAAACCCCGTATTGTAACGCGGCGCGGGGCCACCACGACAGCGCCGCGCTTCCTTGCAGGCCGGCGCGGCGCGGTGAGCGGGCGCTTACGCCCGTGCGGACCTAGTTGCCGTTGCCGGGCCCCGTGTTGCCATATTCAAACAGGCGGTTCGCCGGCAAGCTGCCCGACGGCACGGAACTGTAGGGACGCGTGGCCGTTGATTCGCCCCACGGATCGGCCTTGCGGATGTGCTCGCCCAGCACCGAATTGCGGATGACGACTTGGCCATTCGGCGAAGCGGCACCATACGCAACCAGGCTGGAGACGCCCTCGTCCCAGGCGCGGCCCAGGTAGATCTGCCCCGTCGGCGTGCCCGTCTCCGCCGTGAAGCGGCTGTTGGTGATGAGGAAGCCGTAGCTGTTGCGGTAATCCGTGCTGGCCGCCGTGACATAGCCGTTGCCATTGCCCGTGTTCAGGGTATGAAGGGTGCAGTTGTCCAGCACGGCCGTGCCGCGCCCGAAGATGAAGTCCACGTCGCCCTCGATATAGCTGTCCTTGACATAGATGCGCGCAACCTGGTCGACATTGCCGCTCTTCATGTAGAACGTGTCCTGGTGGCCCAGCAGGCGCACATTCTCCAGCACGATCTTGTCGCCCTGCGTCATCAGGGCCACGGCCGACTGATTGCTGCCGGCAAAGCTGCCTTTCACGTAATCATTGGCAAACGTGATGTTTTTCGCCTGGAAATCGGCCGCATTCACGGCAAAGGTGGCGCTGCCGCTGGTGCCGATGGGGTTGGCGGGCGAACTGTTGCATTTGTTGCCGCTGGTCTTGGACGCATCGACAGTCGGATTGCCGTTATTAAAGACAATCACCGTGTGCGAAGCATCGCTGTCCAGACTATACAAACGGATGGCCGGCGTGCCGCTGCTGGGCAGGCAGACGGTTTCGCGGTAAGTGCCAGGCTTGACGCGGATAAACACGGGCGGCACTTTATTGCCCAGTGCAATCGCCGCATCCATGGCTGCCTGGACCGTGACGAAATTGCTGGCATCGCTCTTGCCCGCCGCATCCACCGTGAATTGCGCCGTGAACGTGCTGACGTCGCCAACACCGGCCGTCGGGTCCCAGTTATCCACCGGCAAGGAACTCATCGGCAAGCTCTTGCCGCCCTGCGCCAGGTATTTCACGGGCGTCAGCGCGGCCACGGTGGCGGCGTCCAGCTGCGGCCGCGTCGCCGTCGACACGACCGCGGGCGACGCCACCACGGTAGTGCTGGTGCAATCAGCGACCGTGGCACAGCTGGCGCCCGCGCCCGGCGTCACGGTATTTACCAGGCTGCCTGCGGCACCCGCCACGGCGGCGATGCGCACGCTGGCCGTGGCGCCCACGGCCAGGCCGGCCGGCACGCTGCAGCTGAGGCTGGCGCCCGCCGCGCCGCAGGTGGCGCCCGTTGGCGTCACCGTCACGCCGCTGATACTCGCCGGCAAGACGTCGACCAGGGTGAGCGCCGCCGCGGTCGGGCCGGTACCGCTGTTGACGGCCTTGATGGTCCAGGTGATGGTGTCGCCCACGTTGGCCGTGGCCTTATCGGCCGCGCTGCTGACGAGCACCTTGGGTGCGGCCGTGGCCGTGACGCTGGTGCTGGTGGTACACGCTGCCGGCGTGGCGCAGCTGGCATTCGCGCCGGACGGCACCACCGTCGTAGCCAGGCTGCCGGCCGCCGCCGCGTTGGCGCTGACGACCACGCTGGCGCTGGAATTCGGCGCCAGGCCGGCGGCGATGCTGCAACTGACGCTATTGCCGCTGATGGCGGCGCAACTGGCGCCCGCGGCCGTCACGCTGGCGCCGCTGATTCCGGCCGGCAAGCTGGTTGCCAGGGTCACGGCACCCGTCGTGGACGCGTTGCCGCCATTGCTGGCCTTGATGGTCCACACCAGCTTGTCGCCAACGATGGCGCTGGTCTTGTCGACGCTGGCCGTCACGCTGACGTTCGGCACGGCCGCCACCGTCACGTCGGTCGCCGTGGCGCAGGCGGCCGGCGTCGCGCACGCGGGCGCATCAGGGCCGCTGGCCACGACATTGCTGGCCAGCGTGACCACGCCCGTGGCCGTGGCAGACCACACCACGCTGGCGCTGGCGCCGGCAGCCAGGCCCTCGGGAATGGTGCATGTCAGCGTGCTGACGGCCGGGCCGCAGCTGGCGCCCGTGGCCGTCACGCTGATGCCGCTGATATTGGCGGGAACGCTGGATACCAGGGTCACGGCGCCCGTGGTGGCACCGGCGCCCTTGTTGTTGGCGGTCATGGTCCACGTGATGCGGTCGCCCACCGATGCGCTGCTGCGGTCGACGCTCTGGCTGACCTGCACGGTAGCGAGGGCGGCGGGCGTGGCGCCGTCGCCGCCGCCGCACGCGGACAGGGCCAGCAAGGCGGGCATGGCCGACAGGATCGCCGCCATGCGGGATTTCTTGATATTTGCAAACACACTCATCTCCTTTTTTATGATGGTCCTACTCGGTGCAACATCCGGCGTCTGCGCGCCGTCATGAAAACCTGGGTACCGGCTGCGTCAAGGCACGGACATGGGCGCATTGCTGGCCGGAAAATCGACAAATGCCGCACTGCAGTCATGGGCGGCAGCCGAAGCGCCGCGCCGGTCCGCCACGCTGAACTGGTTCGCGCCCGCGGCAGCGGTCAGCAGGCTGGCAAACGAGACGCCCCCCGGCCCCATCGCCAGCGCCGCATTCGATGGCACGGCCTGGCTGATCTTCGTGGCAGCCCAGCCAGGCAAGCTGTCGAAGACGACGTTGTCAAACATAATGTTGTAGAGGGGATTCGTCTGCGTGGCCGACTGGTAGCCGCGCAACAGCAGCAAAGCCTTGCTGCCGTTGAAACGCGAGCCGGGCGTGTCCAGGTAGCGGAAATTGCGCACGGTGATGTCGTGCAAGTTGGGCAGCAAGGCCGCCTTGGCATCGGCCGCGTCGCCGTAATAACTGTCGATGGCGATCGGCTGCTGCACGCGGCGCGCGCACATGCCATCGAGCGTGACATTTTTTACTTCGCCGCCCCGGCTGTCGTCGGTCTTGATGCGGAACCCGCTGGTGGCGCCCATGTCAAATCCATCGATGGCCAGGTCGCGGATGCTGACGCCGTCGACATGGCTGTCCGTCTCGCTGCCGATCGACATGCCATGCGTGAAGTACAGGCGGTTATGCCAGATGCGCAGGTTCGCCACGGGGCCGATCTTGCTGGCGTGCGATTTGACGGCGATGCCATCGTCGCCCACGCTGATGTGATTGAAGGCGATCAGCACGTTCTTCGACTGGCCCGGATCGATGCCATCCGTATTCTTCACCGTCTCGGGCGTGAAACAGGTGCTGGGCGTGCTCAGGTTGGGCGCGCCGGACACGACCGGCATGCTGGCGGCCGGGCAGGCATGGCCGTGCACGGAATACGCGAGCGTCGGCGACAGCACTTTCGCATCCCACACCGTCAAGCCATCGACGCCGCTGGAGACGAGGTGGAATTTCGGCCCGTTCTGCAAGGTCAGCTGGTAAACGCTGAACTTGCTGCCATTGTTCACCTGCACCAGACGGGGATTGTTCTGGCTGGACATGGCGCTGCCGCCCGTCTTCGTCAGCGCCCCCACGTCCCACCAGCTGAGCTTGCCCGCATAGGCGCCCGACGTCAGCACGGCGCCGCCGCGCCCGTCGATCACGCCCTCGCCATACAGGCCATTGCCGTTCGGCGTGGTGGTCAGCAAGGCCAGGCAGCCATTGTCGTTGGCGGATGCTTCGCCGCACACGTTCTTGCCGGCGATCTGGTAATCGGCCGGGCGGCGCGACGCGAACAGGGTCACGCCGCCATCGATCCACAGGCTGACGGACGACGGCAGGGTCAGGGGGCCGGACAGGAAGGCATCCTGCCCCTGCGCGCCCGCCACCAGCCTGACGGCCTGGCCCGCGGGACACGCCGTCAATGCCGCCTGCAGGCGCGCCGCATCGGGCTGGGAAGCGGCCGGCGCCGCATCCACGGCCGCGTCCAGCAAGCCTGCCGCATTCCTGGCCAGGGTGGCCGCCACGCTGGTACACACGGTGGTCGGCAAGACGGGTTCCAGCCCCGCCAGGGCCGCATCGGCGCGGGTTGCGGCCGGCCACAGGGATGCGGGCGTGGCGACGAACGGCGGCCCGGGCGTGGGCACCGGGACCGGATCTGGCGCCGGCGTCGGCGTCGGGACAGGCGTTGGCGTTGGCGTTGGCGTTGGCGCTGGCGTGGGTGCCACGGCGACGGGTGCCTCGCTGACGGCCGCGCTGCCACCGCCGCAAGCGGCCAGCACGGCGCCGACGGCCAGGCTGGCGAACAGGAGCGTAGGTGTGGCGCAACGCGGGCGCTGCGGCGTCGTGGATATATGCATGGGTGTCTCCAACCTTGATTTGTTGATATGTTTTTATCTAATATATCACAATGGCATATCTGATATATCAATTATTTCTATGTGGTAATTTCCCCACGCAAGCATGCAAAACCGTGGCGCGGCAGGAAACCGGGAAACGATGGCGGCGTGGCGAAACCGGCGGGGCCGGGCTTATGAAACCGACATCTGCGGCCGTTTCAGGTATATTTGCCTCACCTCCCTTACTCTGCACGGAACCCATCATGCAAATCACCAATCAATTCACCAAATGGCTGCGCCTGGCGCTGAGCGTCACCGTCCTGGCCGGCATCCTGACGGGCTGCGGCTACAACGACTTCCAGAGCAAGGACGAGGCAACCAAGGCGGCCTGGGGCGAAGTGGTCAACCAGTACCAGCGCCGCGCCGACCTGATTCCCAACCTGGTGAACACCGTCAAGGGTTATGCCACGCATGAGCGCGAAACCCTGGAAGCGGTGACCAAGGCGCGCGCTGCCGCCACCAGTTTCCAGATCACGCCCGAGGTGCTGAACGACCCGGCCGCCTTTGAAAAATTCCAGCAGGTGCAGGGCCAGCTGTCATCGGCCCTGTCGCGCCTGATGGTGGTGTCCGAGAAATATCCGGACTTGAAGGCCGACACCAGCTTCCGCGACTTGCAGTCGCAGCTGGAAGGCACGGAAAACCGCATCACCGTGGCGCGCCAGCGCTACATCACGGCCGTGCAGGATTACAACGTGCATGCGCGCAGCTTCCCGAACAACCTGACGGCCATGATCTTCGGCTACAAGGTCAAGCCATCGTTCACGGTGGAAAACGAAAAAGCCATCTCGACCGCGCCAACCGTCAACTTCGGCAAATAAGATGAAAGCCTGGTCCTACCTCGCGGCGCTGTGCACGGCATTGCTGCTGTGCACGGTCTTGTCCGCTGGCGCGCAGGATCTCGTCCCCGTGCCGCCGCTGGCGGCCCGCGTGACGGACGACGCCGGCATGCTCGATGCCAAGCAGAAAGCGGCGCTGGAAGGCGTGCTGGCCGATTACGAAGCCAAGACGGGCAGCCAGATCGCCGTGCTGCTGGTCAAGAGCACGGCACCGGAAGCCATCGAGCAATACAGCATCCGCGTGACGGATGCCTGGAAGCTGGGCCGCAAGGGCGTCGATGACGGCGTGCTGCTGATGGTGGCGAAGGATAATCCCTCGTCCCTGCGCCGCCTGCGCATCGAGGCGGGCCGCGGCGTGCAGGGCGTGCTGACGGATGCGCAATCGAAACGCATCCTGCAGGACGTGATCGCCCCCCATTTCAAGCAGAACGATTTCTATGGCGGCCTGGTGGCCGGCGTGGGGGCGATTGCCACCCTGCTGAACCAGGAGCAATTCCCCGCCCCGGTCCAGCAGAAAGCGCCGGCCACCGTGGAAGCGGGCGGCATGACCTTCTGGCTGCCCTTGCTGTTCTTCGGTTTTCTCGTCGTGCTGACCCTGTTCCGCTCGCGCGGCGGGCCTACGCGGCTGCAGCGCGGCAGCAACTGGTCCAGCGGCGCCACCGGTGTCGTGTTGGGCAGCATCCTGAACCAGGCGCTGAACAACCGCGGTGGCGGCGGCTTCGGCGGCGGCGGTGGTTTTGGCGGTGGCGGAGGCGGCGGTGGTTTCGGTGGCGGAGGCGGCGGTTTTGACGGCGGCGGCGCCTCGGGAGATTGGTAATGACGAAACAACTGACATTCGGACAACGCTGCGGACGGGCCTTGAAGCATTTGCGGGGCACGCCCGCGACGGCGCGCCAGGCTTTTCCGGAACGCACCCTGAAAGCCATCGAGACGGCCATTGCCGACGGTGAAGCGATGCACCAGGCGGAAGTGCGGCTGATCGTCGAGGCGGCCCTGACGCCGGGCATGGCTTACCAGGGCGTGAGCAACCGCGAGCGGGCGCGCGAACTGTTCGCCCAGTATGGCGTGTGGGATACGGAAGACAACGTTGGCATACTGATCTACATCAACCTGGCCGAACATCAGGTCGATATCGTGGCCGACCGCAACGTGGGCCGCCGCGTCACGCCGGAACAGTGGCAAGCCGTGTGCCGCACCATGACGGGCGGCTTCAAGGACGGCAATTACCACGACAGCACGCTCGATGCCTTGAAGCAGCTCAATACCCTGCTGCAAAGCCACTTCCCCGCCAACGGTACGCGCGGCAACCAGTTGCCGAACGAACCCATCCTCCTCTGATTCCTGTCCAGGGATTAAAATCTGCCATTGCCGCGCGCAATGGCAGCGCGCCCCACCCGCCCAGGAGAACACATGAAACTGATCAATAAAAACGCCATCGTCACGGGCGCCACGCAAGGCATCGGCCTGGCCTGCGCCACCCGCCTGATCGCCGAAGGGGCACAGGTGATGCTGGTCGACATCAAGGAAGAAGGCGCGCAGGCGGCCGCCGCGCTCGGCCCGCAGGCGCATTTCTTTTGCGCCGACGTCAGCCAGAAGGCGGACGTGGACGCCATGCTGAAGGAAACCCTGGCCCAGTTCGGCCACATCGATATCCTCGTCAACAATGCGGGCGTCACGCATGCGGCCGATTTTCTCGACGTGTGCGAAGACGATTTCGACCGGGTCATGCGCATCAACCTGAAATCGATGTTCCTGTGCGGCCAGGCCGTGGCGCGCGAAATGGTCAAGCGCAGCAGCGGCTGCATCATCAACATGTCCAGCGTCAACGCGGAACTGGCGATCCCGAACCAGGTGCCGTATGTGGTGTCGAAAGGCGCCATCAACCAGTTGACCAAGGTCATGGCCCTGAACCTGGCGCCGCACGGCGTGCGCGTGAACGGCATCGGACCGGGCACCATCCTGACGGAACTGGCCAAGCAGGCGGTATTGTCCAGCCCGCAGGCGCGCCACACGATCTTGTCGCGCACGCCGCTGGGCCGCTGCGGCGAACCGGAGGAAGTGGCCGGCATCGCCGCCTTCCTGGCCAGCGACGACGCCACCTACATGACGGGCCAGACCATCTATGTCGATGGCGGGCGCATGGCGCTCAACTACACGGTGGCCGTGAAGGAATGAGGGCAGGACAAGGCAGTTATATCAAAAACCAATAATGGATATCTGAAAAGACCATTAGACACATATCGTGCGACGCAGCATAATGCACCTGTCTCCACTATTCTCCTCCAAGAAAATAGTTTTAAGCCCGCTTTCACCAGCGGGCTTTTTTTTTGCTGTCACGCGTGAAACATGGTCATTCTTGCCATGATGTGCACTATCCCCGATTAACTATGCCGACCGCGAAAAAATGTTGCGGCGTGTCATAAGCCCGTCATGTTCGCCCCCTATACTTGCTTCATCTGCTGTACAGGCAACCGATATGCCTGACTACAGACAGGTGTGCCGCCATGGCACACCACTCCCTTTCATGACCGTGGCGCGCGCCGGCAAGGCGCGCGACATGGTAAGTGCCGAGCAACTCTCAACTCTTGACCCATTTCATTTGGGTTTTTGGCCCGCACCCCCGCGGGCCTTTTTTTTGCCTGTACGGCAAGCTCTTGTGCAAAAACATGGCATCCCGCCACGCGCATGATATTGTGACTGCCTTTCCACCAGCCCTCACGCATCATGCCTGCACCATTGCCCGAACTCTGTTTTGCCGAACGTTACGAACGCCTGCGCTACCGCACGGCAGTGGTGCTGTACATACTGGTCATTGTGATCGGCGATATTCCCGGCATGCGCGCAGACGTGGGCCAATATGCCTCGGGCGGCGTGCTGCATTCCTTCGGTTATGGCGTGCTGGCCCTGATCCTGTTCAGCGGCACGAGCGGCGGCATGGCACGCCGGGCACTGCTGTCGGTGCTGATGGTGGCGGCCATGGGCGCGCTGGACGAATTCATCCAGAGTTTCCTGCCCTACCGCCATGGCGCCGTCAGCGACTGGGCGGTCGATGTCACGGCTGCGGCGGCAGTCTGCCTGCCCCTGTATTTCCTCTGGCCGAAAATGGTCGCTGCCGCCCTCGGCAAGAACGCGCCGCTGCCCGAAGCCTGAACCGGCGCCTGGCAATCCCTCAGGCGCGGTCCGCTTCGCTGTCCTGCCATTCCAGCCGCAACTGCCGCTGGCCGCGCGTGCTGCCTGTACCCAGGCGCCGCATCAGGGCACGCGTCTCGCGCCGGCTGCCGGCGCCCACGGCGCGCGCCGCGTCGCGCTGCATGTCCAGCAACTGTTCCGAGCGCGCCAGCCGCACCAGGCCATGCAATGCCTGGGCCAGGACATGGCGCGCGCGGGCATCATGCGCAGTGCCGCCCACGGCCAGCACCAACTCATCGATCAGTTTTGCGGTAGGGCCAGATGACATTTTTTCTCCCGATTCAGCAGTGAGGAAACGTGCTGGAGCACGAACGAATGATTGCCAGCATCTTTATACCAAGCACGGCAATTAGCCCATTGATCTAGCTCAATGGGCAATGACAACTGCCGAACACCCCTGCCCCGTCATGCTCTTACATGCAGCAATCGCTGCCACCCGCATCACCGCGGGTGCCGATCCTGAGTGTTCGACCATGAGGAGACCAAGATGAGATCAAAAAAAACCCTGCTGCTGGCTGGCCTGAGCTGTATCTTGCTGGCGGCCTGCCACGCCAACGACAATACCAGTCTGGCACGCAGCAATAGCGGCGAAACCTATGCCGCACCGGCAGGCGCGACGCCGCAGACCAGCGTGCCGGCCAGCCCCACGGCCGGCACGGCCGCCGATACCGGCGGCGCCATGAGCAGCAGCACGGGCAGCGACACGCGCAATGACATGAGCCAGTCCAGCATGAACATCAGCTCGGCCACGGTGCAATCGATAGTAACCGTACCGCGCAGCATGGATCAAGGCAGTGCCGACATGCAGTCAGGCACATCGGGCACGGCCGGCAGCACTTCGGGTGCGGCGGGCAATATGCTTTACCGCGTCACCTTGCGCCTGGACGACGGCACGACGCGCACCTTGATGCAGAACAGCCAACCGGCCTTCCAGATCGGCGACCGGGTCAGCGTGCAAAAAGGCGTGATGCAGCGCTATTGAGACTGGCCCAAGCGCGACCGACCAGAGCCTGGCCCAAGCCGGCCGGCCGCTGTCCCGGTCCCGGCCTTCCCGGCCTCTGTCGCTGCCGCGCCTGGCCCGCTCAGGCCAGCGCCAGGGTCAGCGGCCGGCGGCGTCCCTGCACCACGGCCGAGGGCCACGCCGGGTCGTGCGTCAGGTTGTGCAATTGGTTGCCGTCGAGCAGAAACGTGTCTTCCACCGTACTGCCGGGCAAGCTGGGATGGAAGGCCAGCGCCATGCCCCGCTTGAGGAGGATTTCCGTGTGCGCGCCGGCCGCCACTTCGGGCGCCAGGTAGCCATGGATACCGCCTTGCCGGCTGGTGCGCACCGTGTCGGGCTGGCCCGCATACGCGTAAGCGCTGTCGAGCGCGTGATACACCATGCTCAGCGCATGGCCCGTTTCGCAGGCGTCGAGCGCCACCGCTTCCAGCGCCAGCATGGCGGCATCGGCATCGTCCATGGCCACGGCCCCGCCATCGGCGCGGCGCGGCGCCGGCCCGAAGCGCCGTTGACGACTGAGGCTGGCGCACAGGCCGAAACGCCGCGCGCACAGGGCCAGCACGGCTTGCGTGCCCAGCAGCACCTGGGCAGGCGGTGCGCGCCGGTAACGGTGCTGGCGATCCTCGCCGCTGACCAGCACGTGCACGGCCTGCAAGCCCCGCAGCCACAGCGCGCGCACGCAGGCGGCAGCCAGTTCCTGCTCGCTCCAGTCGGGACGGGCCTGGCGCAGCGCATCCGCGGCCGCACCGGCAGCCAGTTGCCCCACCTGCCGGTAACGCAGTTGTTCCGATTCCAGCAGCACCAGCCGCTCCTCGCGCAAGGCCACGGGCAGGCTGCGTTCATGCAAGCCGGGCCGGTCGGACAGCACGGGCGCGCCGCCGGCCGCATGCTGCACGAAATGCTCGCGCAGCTCATACAGCTGCGGCTGCATCCAGGGCGACACTTGCCATGTCCACGGTCCGCGCACCTCTTCCTCGCGCATGCGCATGGCTTCCGCTTCGTCCGTCAGGATGTAGGCGGCGCCGCGCGTCACCAGCACTTCCGCGCAGCCGCACTCGGCCGTCTGGTTATGGCTGTTCGACGCGCCTGCCGTGGCCCACGCAAACCAGTCCACGCCGCGCAAACGCACGGCGCCGGCATGCTGGTCTTCCAGCCAGCCCCGCATCTGCGCCAGCTTGTGCGCCACTTCCAGTTCCAGCGGCCAGTTCATGGCCGCTCCCCGCCGCGCACCGGACACGCACATGTCACCGGCCCGCAGGCTGCCTGCCAGGCTCCTTGCTTGCTATGCATAACTGCCCTCCCATCCATGGAGACATATGACAGGTACACACGAAAAAAGTTCGGCACCCGGACTAGTCCCAGGCTTGCAGTCTATGACTTCCTTCTATTTTTTCAAGCGGCTATTTCGCCAGCTCGATCAGGACGGCCGTGTACATCTGCAAGTTCAGCAGCAGCTGCTTTTCCGTGATGAACTCGTGCTCCGAATGCCCCGTGTACACCGTGTGCGGCATGGCCGGGCCGAAGCTGACGGCGTTCGGGAACAGCCGCGAATTGGTGCCGCCGCCGATGGCAACGGGCTGCGGATTCGCCATGCCCGTGTAATGTTCGAAGACGGACAGCAGGGTGGGAATCTGCGGCGCCGCCGTCTGCAGCCACGGCTCGCCGATCTGCACCTGCAGCGCGGCAGGCACCTGGCGCCGCGCCTTCCAGCCCTCGAAGGCGGCCGTCACCTGCTGGCGCAGCACGTCGGCTGCCTTGCCTTGCGGACGGCGCAGGTTGATGTTCAGTTCCAGCTCCCCGCCTTGTTGCCTGAGCACGGTGGGCGCCACCGTCATCGCTCCCATGAAGCCGTCGCGGTAGGCGATCTGGCCGAAGCGCTCGCCATAGATGCCCGTGCCCACCAGTTCATTCAGGAACGACAACATATCGGCCGCCTGCGTGCCCAGCCAGGGCTGCACGGCCAGCGCGTCGGCCAGCATGCTGATGGCGTTGACGCCGTCTTCCGGCTTCGACGAGTGGGCCGACACGCCCAGCGCCGTTACCGTCAAGGTATCGCCAGCGCGCGCGTAGCTGTAGCGCATGCCCTGTTGCGCCTGCGCACGGGCGCGGATGCCCGCCTCCAGCGCTGCCGGCGCGCGTTCGATGACGGCCGTCGCATCTTCCGGTATCTGGCTGCCGAAAAAACCGCCCGTCAGCTTCGCCAGCACGGGGCCGCCGGCGGCCGGCAAGGCCGTGCGCGGCGGCAAGGTCAGCTTGATGGAACCATAGCCCTTCTCGGCCGTCACCACCGGGTATTCCGCATCGATGGTGATGTTGACCTGCGGCGGCGTGTGGGTCTGGAGGAATTGTTTCAGCGGTTCCCAATCCGATTCCTCGGCCATGTAGACGTACAGCTCGATGCGCTTGCTCAGCGCTAGCTGTTTGTCCTGGATGGCTTTCATCGCATACAGGGCCGTGGCAATCGGTCCCTTGTCGTCTTCCGTGCCACGCCCCAGCAACTTGCCCGGCTCGCTGCTGCGGTCCAGTTCGAACGGCGAACGGGCCCACTTGGCGGGATTGACGGGCTGCACGTCGCCGTGCGTGATCACGCCCACCCGCTCGCTGCCCTTGCCCATGCCGATGATCACCACGTGGCCATGGTCGTGGAAATCGAAACCCAGGCGCTGCGCCTCGGCCGCCAGGTAGCGCTTGAAACCCGTATGCTGGGGATTGTCGGCAAACGGCACGGCCGGATCGGCCACCGTGTTATAGCTGATCATCTTCGCCAGGCTGGCGATCAGCGGTTCGGGATAGGTGGCCAGCGCGTAGCGGGCCGTCTCCTGCGCCTGCAGGCTGACGGGCGCAGCGTAAACGGAGGGTTGCAGCAGCAAGCCGATCAGGGACAGCAAAACAGGTTTCTTGAACATGGCGGGGCGCATAAAGGAGGGAGGCCCACTCTAGCACCGCCCGCACCGATTTCCAATCGATACGAGTTTTTTACCGATCAGTACGCAAATTCCCGATTCGCATTATCATGTGCGCAGCCTGTCTTCCCCGCCACGCTGCCAAGGGTGACCCTGCCTGCGTCAGGGGATAGACAAATCGTCCATTGTGATTTTCCACCACGTCCCGATATCGCTACCATGATTCCATTTTCCATACTCGACCTGGCGCCCATCGCCGAAGGCAGCGACGCCAGCCAGTCGTTCAAGAATACGCTCGACCTGGCGCAGCACGGCGAACGCTGGGGCTACAACCGCTACTGGCTGGCCGAACACCACGGCATGCCCGGCATCGCCAGCGCCGCCACGGCCGTCGTCATCGCCCATGTGGCGGCGGGCACGAAAACCATCCGCGTGGGCGCGGGCGGCGTGATGCTGCCCAACCACTCGCCGCTGCTCATTGCGGAACAGTTCGGCACCCTGGAAGCGCTGCACCCGGGCCGCATCGACCTGGGCCTGGGCCGCGCGCCCGGCTCCGACCAGACGACGGCACGCGCGCTGCGCCGCGACCTGCAATCGGATGCGGAACAGTTTCCGCAAGACGTGCTGGAATTGATCGATTACATGTCCGACGAGCCGCGCCAGCGCGTGCTGGCCGTGCCTGGCAAGGGCGCGAAAGTGCCCGTGTGGATACTGGGGTCGAGCCTGTTCGGCGCCCAGCTGGCCGCCCACCTGGGCTTGCCGTATGCATTCGCCTCGCACTTCGCGCCGCAAATGATGCTGCAGGCCGTGGCCTATTACCGCGAACATTTCAAGCCGTCGAAGCAGCTGGCCAAGCCGTACGTGATGCTGGGCTTTAACGTGTTTGCCGCCGACACGGATGCCGAAGCGCATCTGCGCGCCACGTCGATGCAGCAGGCATTCGTCAACCTGCGCACGGGCCGCCCGTCGCGCTTGCAGCCGCCCGTGCCCGGCTACCTGGAACAGCTGGGCCCGCAGGAACGCGCCATGCTCGATTCCGTGCTGTCCTGCACGGCCATCGGCGCGCCAGAAACCGTCAAGGCCAGGATGGCCGCCTTCATCGCCGAAACGGGCGCCGACGAGCTGATGATCACCTCGCAGATCTTCGAGCACCAGCACCGGCTGCGCTCGTATGAAATCACGGCGCAGGTGCATGCGGAGCTGGCGCAGCAACGGTAAGAGATCCTTTTCTTCCTCCTCGGTATATCCCCATATACCCTTTTCCCGGCCGTCGGCAACGATCGCCGGGATTTTTTTGGCCGCCGTTTTTGCCTGCTGGTTTGCCTGCTGGTTTGCCTGCTGGTTTGCCTGCAGTTTTGTCTCCCCCCTGCCGCAAAATCGGCCCTGCCCGGCAGGAAATGTGCAGCCCCGCTATCATGCTCATCCAAAAGCATTATTCCAAGAAAGCTGTACCGCATGAAATCTGCAAGCTCTTCCGTCGATGCCAGCACCCTGCTGAGCTCCACGCGCATCCTGTTGTTCGCCCTGTCCGCCGGCGTGCTCGTCGCCAGCCTCTACTACGTGCAACCGCTCACGTCCATGCTGGCCGCGTCGTTTGGCGTCAGCGTGCCGCAAGCGGGCTACCTGGTCACGGCCACGCAGATCGGCTATGTGCTGGGCATCGTCTTCCTCGTGCCGCTCAGCGACGTGCTGAACCGCCGCCAGTTGCTGACGTGGATGCTGATCGCCAAGATCGCCGCCCTGCTGCTGGCCGCCACCAGCCAGAATATTATCGTCTTTGCCATCGCCAGCGTCTTGATGGGGATCACGTCCAGCGCATTGATGGTGGTCACGGCCATGGTGGCTTCGTATGCGCCCGATCACAGCCGGGGCCGCATGGTGGGCACCGTCATGACGGGCTTGTTACTGGGCATCTTGCTGGCGCGTACCGTGTCCGGCACCGTGTCGCAGATCAGCGGCGGCTGGCGCACCGTCTACGTGCTGGCCGCCATCGTCGTGGCCGCCCTGCTGCTCATGCTGCGCCGCATCCTGCCCAATGAAGCGCCACGCGGCACGCTGCACTACGGCAAGCTGATGGCCTCGCTGGCCGACATCATCCGCCAGGAACCGCTGCTGCGCCAGCGCGCACTGTTCTCGGGCCTGGGCCTGGGTACCTTCAGCGTGTTCTGGACGGGGCTGACCTTCCTGCTCAGCGGCGCGCCGTATCACTATTCGGAAATGCAGATCGGCCTGTTCGGCCTGGCGGGCGCCACGGGCGCCTTTGCCGCGAATACGGCGGGCCGCATGGCCGACCGCGGCTATGCGCGCCAGGCCACCTGGCTGCTGGCCGTCGCCTCGATCGCGGGCTGGGCCCTGATCGGCTTTGGCGCCCATTCGCTGGTGTTATTGCTGATCGGTATCGTGCTGCTGGACATGGGCGTGATGGGCCTGCAAGTGACGCACCAGTCCATCATCTATAAGCTGGCGCCGCACGCGCGGGCGCGCGTGACGACCGTCTTCATCGCGGGCGGCTTCATCGGCGCCTCGGCAGGCTCGGCACTGGCCAGCGCCAGCTATGCGGCCGGCGGCTGGCCCGCCCTGTGCATGGTGGGCGGCGCCATGCCGCTGTTGCTGCTACTGGTGTGGAGCAAATACCGCCACACGCAGCGCCGGCTGGAACGGGCCGCCCAGGCATCTATCACGTAGATCGAATTGGCGGCGGCATGCCGCGTCATCCGACACTGCTGCGCCAACCATGTTGTCGGATTCCGCTCTTCGAGCGAATCCGACCTGCGATCCGAAAAAAAACCGCTCGGCCGAGCGGTTTTTTTACGTCCTTACTGCGCTGGCGCGCGCGCTTTGCCGAACGCGTCGCCCGCCTTCCAGGCCGGCATTTTCGCGGCATTGGCCACGGCCTGCCCCAGGTTCAGCGTGAATTGCGCCTGCTGCGTCATGCCGGACAAGTCCCAGCTGGCATCGTACTCGTCGGTGACCTGATGGTAGCGGGGACCGTAGGCGGCCGCCTTGGCTTTCGACGCTTCCACGTCCTTGATGTACTCGCGTCCCCCATTGATGGAAAACGCGGGCACGCCTGCCTTGGCAAAGCTGAAATGATCGCTGCGGAAGTAGCCGCCCGCCAGGTCGGGACGCGCTTGCGCGATATGCATGCCCATGGCTTTCGCCACCTTGGCCGCCATGGCGCCCAGGTCCGTGCGCTCGCTGCCTTGCGCGCCGATGTCATGCGTGGCACCCACGAAGTTCAGGCTGTCCAGGTTCAGGGCGGCAGCCGTCTTGTTCAAGGGCCACAAGGGATCGGCCGCGTAGGCGGCGCTGCCCAGCAGACCCTGTTCTTCGGCCGCCACCCACAGGAAGATCTGCGTGCGCTTGGCCGGCTTTTTCACGGCTTCCTGCGCCATGGCCAGCAAGCCGGCCGTGCCCGACGCATTGTCGACGGCGCCGTTGTAGATCGTATCCCCGCTGTCTCCCTGCTTGCCCAGGTGATCCCAGTGGCCGCTGTAGATGACGGCTTCATCCTTGAGTTTCGGATCGGTGCCCGGCACCATGCCGGCGATATTGAACTGTTCCACCTTGCGCACGACGGATTTCATTTCGCCGCTCAAGCTGGCATTCAATGCGACGGCCTTGAAATCCTTGCTTTCCGCCTGCGCGCGCAAGGCGTCCAGATCCTGTCCACCGGCCGCAAACAGGCGGCGCGCCGCGTCTTCCGCGATCCAGCCTTGCAGCGGCGTGCCGGCCGTGCGGTCCGCCAGCTGGAAGCGCTCGCTGCCGCTCCAGCTGTTCTGCACCACGCTCCAGTCGTACGAGGCCGACGCTTTCGTGTGGATCAGCAATACGCCAGCGGCGCCCTGGCGCTTGGCTTCCTCGAATTTATACGTCCAGCGACCGTAATAGGTCAGCGCCTTGCCGGCGAAACGGTTCGGTTCAAGCGCGGTCGGCTGCGGGTCGTTGACCATCATGACGACGATCTTGTTTTTGACATCGGCGCCCTTGAAATCGTTCCAGCCCTCTTCCGGCGCCGTGATGCCGTAGCCGACGAAGACGAGCGGCGCGTCGAACGTGTGCGCGGCCACGGAGTCGCCCGTGGCCCACACCCAGTCCGGGCCGAATGCCAGCGGCACGGCCTTGCCGCCCGCCACGGCCTGCAGGCTGCTCTCGGCTGGCAGCGACTTCACGCCGGCAATTTGCACGCTCTGGCGGTAGCTGTTGCCACGCACGGGTTGCAGTCCGGCCATCTGCGCCTGCGTTTCCAGGTAGGCCACCGTCAGGTCGGCGCCCCGCTGTCCCGTGCCGCGGCCTTCCAGTAAATCGTTCGACAGGAAGGCCAGGTGGGCGCGCAGCGGCGCTTCCTGCACGATGGGCAAGCCATGCGCGGCAGGCGCGGCGGCGTGCGCAGAAAACGCCAGCGCCAGGCTGGAAGCGAGCGCCGTGAAGGCCAGGGAAGAAAACAGCTTCTGCATAAGATCCTTTTGATAAGAGGAGGAGGCGGTCCGGCGGATAGCCGGGCCGGCGATTGTATGCCATGGGGCAAGCACGTCAAAATGCGGACGAAAAAAATCCCCGCGGCAAGGGCGGGGATGGGCGATGGCAGCGGCGTCAGACCAGCAAGGCGGCCGCCAGCGATTCGATTTCCTCGGCCGATTCATCGAGGATGGTGTGCAGGGTGCTGCCGCCGATGCCGAAGTCGATCTTCGCGGCCGCCTGGCGCCGCGCGGCGCTTTCCGGCGGATGCAGGGGCGAGCCGACGGGCGACAGATCGTTGGCCAGCACCAGGGTCGCGCCCAGGGTACGGGGCGGGAACGGACTGCCGCCATGCCACATGCCTTCCACGGCCTGCAAGACCATGTCCGGCACCTGCAGCTGGCGCAGCACGCCGCGGCCGATCAGTTTTTCGCCGTATTCGATCCAGTCTTCCGTATTATCGTCCAGCAAGCCCGGATATTCCTCGGCGCGCGACAGCAGATAGAAGCCGCCCACTTCGTGCACGATGGCGGCGAACATGGCCGTTTCCACGTCCACATGCGTGACTTTCCTGGCGATCACCTGGCTCAGCGCGGCCACGTGGGCCGTGTGTTCCCACAGCTTGGCCGCCTTGGCGCGCAATTGCGGGTCCGTGATCTGGCTGCCCAGCTGGCGCACGATGACGGACGCCACCATCGACTTCAGCGTGGCAAAGCCCAGGCGCGAAACGGCCGCGCGCACATTGGCGATTTCATTGCCGGAACGGTTGTAGGCGGCCGAGTTGGCCAATGCCACGACCCGCGCCGACAGCAGCGGCTCGGCCATGACCATGCGGGCGGCCGCTTCGATATGGCAATCGGGGTCGTCCAGCGCTTCCTGCAGCTTCAAGGTGGCCTTGACGTTGGCGGGGAACGTCAGTTCACCCTTGCTCGCTTGCAGCGCGATAATCTTGAATACTTCCAATCTATCCATGGGTCAATCTCCGGTACGGGCCTGTTCAGGCTCTGCTGTGTGGATGGGCCGGAATACACTCCCGGCCCGGCTCCCGTTTCCGGCAATATTACAGCAAGTTTATACTCAAACCTATTACTTTCCGGAAACTTTTCCTGCCACGCCTTCGACAAAATAATCCATCTTCGTCAGCGCTGCATCATCCAGCACGCCTTTGTCCAGGCGCACTTTGCCGTCGTTATCCTTGATCGGCGCGCTGAAAGGATTGAGTTTTCCAGCAACTAAGTCTTTCTCGCGCGCCAATACAAACTGTTTCACGTCGGCGGGCACGGCAGCGTTGATGCCTTCCAGCTTGACCATGCCATCCTTGATGCCGCCCCAGGTGCTGCTGGACTTCCACGTACCGTCCAGCACGGCTTGCGCCTGCTTCGTATAGTAGTCGCCCCAATGGTGGGTGACGGCGGCCAGCTGCGCCTTCGGCCCGTACTTTTTCATGTCCGAATGGTAGGCGATCGCATACTTGCCCTTCTCTTCCGCCGCCTGCACCACGGCGGTCGAGTCCGTGTGGTGGGTGACCACGTCGGCGCCCTGGCCGATCAGGGTGATGGCCGCGTCGCGCTCCTTGCCCGGGTCGAACCAGCTATTGACCCACACCACTTTCACTTCCGCCTTGGGGTCCACGCTGCGCATGCCGCGCGTGAAGGCGTTCACTCCCTGCAACACTTCCGGAATCGGGAACGCCGCCACGTAGCCGGCCACATGGGTCTTGCTCATCTTGCCTGCCAACACGCCGGCCAGGTAGCGGCCTTCATAGAAACGGGCGTTGGTATTGGCCACGTTGGGTGCCGTCTTGTAGCCGGTCAGGTGGATGAACTTCACATTAGGAAATTGCTTCGCCACTTTCAAGGTGGGATTCATATAGCCGAACGAAGTCGTGATGACCAGCTTGCTGCCCGTTTGCGCCAGGTCGCGGATCACCCTTTCCGCATCGGCGCTCTCCGGCACGTTTTCCACATACTTGGTGGTGATCTTGCTGCCCAGCGCCTTTTCCATTTCCTTGCGGGCCAGGTCATGCTGGGTGGTCCAGCCCGCATCGCCGATGGGGCTGATGTAAACAAAACCGACATTCAGCGGCGCGGTGGCGGGCGCGGCGGCCATGGCGGGCACGGTGGACATCAGCGCGGCACCGCAGGCGGCGGCGCACAGGAATTTCTTGGACATGGTTTTCCTTGTGGTGAGTGATTAATTTCCCGGATTGAAATTTTTCCCCAACGAAGCGGGCATGTTGAGCTTGATGTAATTGGCATTGCTGGAAATGAGCACGAGCACGACGATGGCCGCCACGTACGGCAGCATCGACAGCAGCTGCGACGCGACGGGCACGCCCAGCGCCTGCGCGTGGAAGGTCAAGATCGTGATGCCGCCAAACAGATAGGCGCCGCCTACCACGCGCGCGGGGCGCCAGGTGGCAAACGTGGTCAGCGCCAGCGCGATCCAGCCCCGTCCCGCCACCATGCCCTCGACCCACAGCGGCGTGTAGACGAGCGACAAAAAGGCGCCGGCCAGGCCGCAGCAGGCGCCGCCGAACAGCACGGCCGCCAGGCGGATGCGGCGCACGGGGTAGCCCAGCGCATGCGCGGACGCAGGCGACTCGCCCACGGCGCGCAGCACCAGTCCCGCCCGCGTGCGGTACAAAAACCAGGCGATGGCCACGCACAGCAGCAGGGACAAATACACCATCGGATGCTGGCGGAACAGGGCCGGCCCCAGCACGGGTATGTCTTCCAGCAAGGGAATGCCGAAGCGGCCATTCTGCAGGCTGTTGCCCACATAGTTCAGGCCGATATACGTGGACGCGCCCGCGCCGAACAAGGATAAGGCCAGGCCCGTCGCATACTGGTTCGTCCCCAGCCACACGGTCAGCCAGGCAAAGAAACCCGACAGCAGCATGCTGGCGCCCGCCCCCGCGAGAAAGCCCAGGGTGGGGCTGCCCGTGTTGACGGCCACGGCAAAGCCCGTGATGGCGGAGACCAGCATCATGCCTTCCGCGCCCAGGTTGACCACGCCCGCCTTTTCATTGACGAGCAGGCCCAGCGCGGCCAGCATCAGCGGCGTGCCCGCATTGATGCTGGCGGCGACCAGCGGCGCGATCGTCAGGGCCAGGTTATCCATGTTTTCTCCAGCGCAGTTTGTATTGGATCAGCACATCGCAAGCGAGCAAGGCGAACAGCAAGATGCCCTGGAACACCCCCGTGATGGCACTGGGCAAGCCAAGGCGCGATTGCGCCAGTTCGCCGCCGATGTAGAACAGGGCCATGACGAAGCTGGAAAAAATCACGCCCACGGGATGCAGCCGCCCCACGAAGGCGACGATGATGGCCGCAAAGCCGTAGCCGGGCGAGACCGTGGGCGTCAGCTGCCCCATCGGTCCCAGCACTTCGCAGGCGCCCGCCAGGCCGGACAGGGCGCCGCAGATCAGCAGGGACGACCACAGGGTCTTGCGCGAGGAAAAGCCCGCATAGCGGGCGGCGGCCGGCGCCATGCCGCCCACGCGCAGGCGGAATCCCGCGATGCTGCGCGACAGATACAGCCAGCCGCCCAAGGAGGCCAGCAAGGCAAACACGATGCCCACATGCAAGCGCGTATCGCTGACGACCATGGGCAGCAGCAAGCCGTCAGACAGCAGTTTCGACTGGGGAAAATTAAATCCTTCCGGATCGCGCAGCACGCCATACACGAGATAGCTGAGCAGCAACTGGGCGATGTAGACGAGCATCAGCGAGACGAGGATTTCGCTGGCGTTGTAGCGGTCGCGCAGCCACGCCACGAGGCCCGCCCACGCCATGCCGCCCGCCATGCCGGCCAGCAAACACACGCCGATGATGGCCGCGCCGCCCACGCCGTCATCGAGGTACAGGGCAGCCGCGCCACCGCAGATGGCGCCCAGGGTCAGCTGCCCTTCCGCGCCGATGTTGTAGATGTTGGCGCGAAAGCAGATGGCCAGTCCCACGGCGATCAGCAGCAGCGGCGCCACCTTGAGGCCCAGCTCGGACCAGCCATGCGCGTCGCGCAGGGGTTCCACGAAGAACACGGCCAGGCCCGCCAGCGGATCGTGGCCCAGCGCCATAAACAGCAGCGCGCCGCACAGCACGGTCAGCAGCACGGCCAGCACGGGCGACAGCCACGACATCAGCCGCGAGGGCGCAGGACGGGCCTCCAGGCGCAAGGCAAACTTAGCCATGGGCAGCCTCCTGCGGCCACAGCCCGCTCATCCATTGTCCCACCAGGCTCACGCTGGCCTCGCCCACGGCGAGCGATGGCGAAATTTTTCCCTTCGCCATTACCAGCAGGCGGTCGCTGATGTCGAACAATTCATCGAGTTCCTCCGACACGACGAGCAGCGCGCAACCGGAGTCGCGCAGCGCCAGCAATTCGGCGCGGATTTGCGCGGCCGCGCCCACGTCCACGCCCCAGGTGGGCTGCGCCACCACCAGCACCGTGGGTTCGCGCATGACTTCGCGTCCGACTATGTATTTCTGCAAGTTGCCGCCCGACAGGCTACGCGCCAGCGCCTGCGGCCCGCCCGCCTTCACCTGGAAGCGCGCGATGATGGCGGCCGCCCGCTGCGCGATCGCGCCACGGCGCAGAAAGCCGTGGCGGATGGTGGCCGGTGTCTGCAAGCTGAGCAGGACGTTGTCGGCCAGCGCCATGTCGGGCACGGCGCCGCGCCCCAGGCGCTCTTCCGGCACGAAGCCGAAACCGAGGGCGCGGCGCCGGCCCGGCGGCAGGCGCCCCGCCGGCGTGCCGTTCAGCACGATGCTGGCGGAGGCCGCGCGCAGGTCTTCGCCAGACAGGGCGGCCAGCAATTCCTGCTGGCCATTGCCGGACACGCCCGCGATGCCGACGATTTCTCCCGCGCGCACGTCGAAACTGATATCGCGCAACTCGGTGGCGAACGGGTGGCTCTTCGGCAAATGCAAATTCCTGACGCTCAGCATGGCCGCACCGGGCGTGCGCGCCACGCGCGTGACGGCGGGCGGCTCGGCGCCGATCATCATGCGCGACAGGCTGGCCGCCGATTCCTGCGAGGGGTCGCACACGCCCGCATTCTTGCCGGCGCGCACCACCGTGCACGTGTGGCACAGGGCGCGGATCTCGTCGAGCTTGTGGCTGATGTACAGGATGCTGCACCCCTCCGCCGCCAGCTGGCGCAAGGTGGTAAACAGTTTTTCCACGGCGCCCGGCGTCAGCACGGAAGTCGGTTCATCGAGGATCAGCAGTTGCGGCCTGGCCAGCAGGGCGCGCACGATTTCCACGCGCTGGCATTCGCCCACGGAAAGCGTGTGCACGTGGCGCTGCGGTTCCAGGTCCAGGCCGTACTGGCGCGCCGTCGCCTCGATGCGCTGTGCCAGCTCCGCCATGTTGGTGCCGGCGGGCAAACCGAGGGCGATGTTTTCCGCCACAGTCAAGGTATCGAACAGGGAAAAATGCTGGAACACCATGGCGATACCGAGCGCCCGCGCGGCCGACGGGCTGGCGATTTCCACTTCGCGGCCATTCCACACGATGCGGCCGCCATCGGGCTGCACGGCGCCGTAGATGATTTTCATCAAGGTCGATTTGCCGGCGCCGTTTTCACCGAGCACGGCATGGATCTGTCCCGGCGCGACGCTCAGATGGATGCCGTCATTGGCCACCACGGCCGGATAGCGCTTGCTGATATCGAGTAATTCCAGGCGTGCCGTCATTGTTTTTTCATGCCTCGCTGCGGGGTCGCCGGCGTCGGGGCCGGTAAGAAAAATCAAGCTGCTGTCTCTATCGTATCGGCATCCGCGGCGCTTGGGGGGCAGGCGCGGCGGCGCGTATTTCTATTTCCTCAAAAAAACAACACCTGTATACAATTTTGAAAAAAATTATCAGCTTTACAGCAGCCGCCTTGCCCCGCAATGGCGAGAAGGTGCGATGATTATATGCAAGAACTGATAGTAAGTATGCAGATAAGACATATCGCCCGGGGCGGCGATTCTCGCATCATGGATTGAACGGCGCGCAATATGCCCCATCGCAGCGCTTCATGCGCGCTAATGAGCTAGCGGGCCAGCCCCCCGCGCCCTGCCATCACCAGTTCCCGTTTCTCAACACCGCCATCAGGAGCCGAAAGTGCCAAAAACCATACCGTGTCTGTTGCTCTGCCTCACCACCACCCTGGGCGTGGGCGCAACCGCCCAGGCTGCCGAATGGAGCGATACCGCGCTGAGCTGGCGCGCCGGCAATGATTACCGCGAGCCGTTCAATCCGGACGACATCAAGAAGAACATCTTCGCCATCACGCACGCCAGCGGCTACAAATACGGCAGCAACTTCGTCAACCTCGACTTCCTCATGTCCGACAGCAAGGACCCTGGCGCGCTCGGCAAGACGTCCGGCGCGCAAGAGGCATATCTCGTCTACCGCAACACCATCGACATCGGCAAGGTGCGCGGCAGCGACATCAAGTTCGGTCCCGTACGGGGCGTCGGCGTCACCCTGGGTTTCGACGTCAACACGAAAAATGACGTCGGCTACAACTCGCGCAAGCGCATGCTGGTGGCCGGCCCCACCCTGATGTGGGACGTGCCCGGCTTCTTCAACACCAGCCTGCTGTTGCTGCGCGAAAGCAA
The DNA here is from genome assembly GCF_009208755.1 of Janthinobacterium sp. FT14W. NCBI lineage: Bacteria > Pseudomonadati > Pseudomonadota > Betaproteobacteria > Burkholderiales > Oxalobacteraceae > Janthinobacterium > Janthinobacterium sp. FT14W. Next base: position 81,926 of record NZ_WFLL01000018.1, read on the forward strand.
TGCCCCCAGCGGCGCCTTCCCGCCCATCTCGCAAGTGACGGGCCGCTACACCTATAAAACGCACGCCATGCTGACGGGCGCCTGGGGCATCCCCCTGTCGCCGCTGTTCGCGTTCGAAGGTTTCTTCAACCTCATCGATTCAAAAGGCAACGATGAAGTGGGCCGCAAGACGGCAGTGGAAACGAATATCGACATGCAGGTGATGTTCGACGTGGGCGCAGCCCTGGGCAGCGCCAGGAACACCTTCCGCGTGGGCCTGGAATACCAGTACTGGAAGAACAAATTCGGCAACTCGCCCGCCACCACGGGCAATGTGGGCCAGACGGCAAAGACGCCGATGATACGCGCGGAGTACCATTTCTAAAATTCATTGTTACGCATCAACACCCACGGTCGCGCCTGATGCCAGCATGAAGCTTTCCTGCAGGCGGAGAGCGCGACCGTGGAACAACGGCCGGCGAGTCGCCCCGATACGGCTCGCCCTCGCCCGCCTGTCGCCGCCACGATCCAGCCACGCGCATCTCGCAAGACGGGATGACATTGCAGCTACATGGCGTCACTTGCCATTGCGCCTGATTTGACAGGCCTGCCTCCCTCCCCGATACTTGTTCCACCCTGTAGCCAACCCCAGGAGCGCATGCTGCCTCCGCAGCCGCTTTTGCCAGCACGAATGAACAGTTCTCCCCCCACCTCTCCCTACATCGGCCGCTTCGCCCCCTCCCCTTCCGGTCCCCTGCACATGGGTTCGCTCGTTGCTGCCATGGCCAGCTATCTCGATGCGAAGGTGCATCGGGGCACGTGGCTGTTGCGCATCGAGGATCTGGACTATGACCGCAATGTCGAGGGTGCCGATCTGGGCATCCTGGCCAGCCTGCAGCGCTGCGGCATGCACTGGGATGGCGAGGCGACGTGGCAAAGCAGGCGCTTGCCGCTGTACGAGGCGGCGTTGACACAGTTGCAGGACCATGGCCTCGTGTATGCGTGCGGCTGTTCGCGCAAGGAAATCCAGGATTCGGTGCTGCAGGCGGGCGGGCCCAAGGGTGGGGCCGCCGTGTATCCGGGCACTTGCCGCCATGGCCTGGCGCCGGGCAAGGCGGCGCGGGCCTTGCGGCTGTCCGTGCCGCAGGGCCCGCCAGCCGTGTATGGCTTTACGGACCGCTGGGCGGGTCCCCAGCAGCAAGACCTGGCTGGCGAGGTGGGCGACTTCATCGTGCTGCGCGGCGATGGCTACTGGGCCTACCAGCTGGCCGTCGTGGTCGACGATGGGGAGCAGGGCATCACGCACGTGGTGCGCGGGGCGGACCTGCTCGATTCCACGCCGCGCCAGCTGTATCTGCAAGATGTGCTGGGCTTGCCCCATCCCGGCTTTCTGCACGTACCTGTCGTCACCAACGGCAGCGGCGAGAAACTGTCGAAGCAGACAGGCGCCCTCGCCTTCGATACGGGAACCAGCGCCGCCGACCTGCTGGCATCGGCGCTGCTGCCCGCCGCCCGTTTCCTCGGTCTCGACGTACGCGCCGACAAGGTGGACGATTTCTGGCGGCAAGCGATTCCCGCCTGGGCGCAGCGGCTGGCGCGCCTGCCCGAGCAGGCATAAAAAAACCCGCCGCGGCGAACCGGGCGGGCAGCAATGCAGGCGCCAGCACATGGCCGGCGCCTGAAGTCCGGCAATTAGAAGTTGCCTTTGAATTGCACCCCGAACTGACGCGGCTCATTGATGAAGCCCGTGCGGTTGTTGAAGTCGATGGCGCCCGTGATGCGCTGGGTGTCGGTGATGTTGCGGCCAAATGCGGCCACTTCATACTTGCCGGCATCCCAGGTGTAGCCCACGCGCAAGCCGCCTTCGACCATCGGCTTGCCGGTGAACTCGGTTGCCTCATACAGGAAGAAGTTGATCTTGCTGCGGTAAGCCCAGTCCGTGAAGACGAAGAATTCGCCGTTTTCCATCGGGATCGAATAGCGGCCCGTGGCGGTGATCGTCCACTTCGGCGCTTGCGGCAATGGATTGCCGTCGATGATGGCGCGGTTGCCAGTGGTGAGCGGATCGGTCACGGTGCAACGCGATTGTGCGCAGGTGGCGATCGACAGGCTCGGGTCCTTGATTTCCGTGAAGTTGTAGCTGCCGCCCAGCGACATCTTCAGGCTAGGCGTGACAAAACCTTCCAGTTCCAGTTCCGCGCCGCGGCCATTCGTCTTGGCAGCATTGATCAGGCGCGTCACGTTCGACGTACCGCCGACCACCGTCAGTTGCTGGTTTTTCACCTGGTAGTCATACACGCTGAACGCTACGCGGGCGCGGCGGTTGAACAGATCGGCCTTGATGCCCGCCTCATACGAGGTGATCGTTTCCGCGTCGGCCACGGTCACTGGCACATCCTTGCTGGCTGGCGCGATACTCGGCGCGCGGAAACCCGTGGCGATACGCGCGTAGAAGTTCACGTCCTTGTTGTACTTGTAGGTACCGCTCAGGTCCCAGTTGACCTTGGCTTTGCTGACATCGGCGCTGGTCGGGTTGACTTGCGCGATGTTGATCGCCTCCACCGTGTTGAAATCCTTCTTGTCCTTGGTGTAGCGCAAGCCGGCGCGCAGCATGAAGTCATCGTTGACGGCGTAGTTGACGGAACCGAACGTTGCCCAGGCCGAGTTCTTCTGGCGGCTGGCCAGGTGCGTGGTCAGCACGTGCGTGTTGGTATCGAAGTTGTCGGTGAAACCGTTGGCATCTTCGTTGAAGTAGTACACGCCTGCCTGCCAGTTGAGCGGACCGGCATTCTTCGATTCGGCGCGGAACTCCTGCGAGTATTGTTTCACGCTGGTGATGCCGCCAGCCGTTTCAACCTGGAAAGGAATGAAGCCGGGGCCCGTCGGCGTGCCGCCGTCGATGTCGCCATGCGACACGTAATTGCCGACCTGTTCAAAGCCGGTGATCGAGTACAGCTTGACGCCGTCCAGGTCCCAGCTCAGGCGGGCGCTGGCGCCGTTGGTGCGCAGGCGCTGGAAGTTCGGCGCGTTCGTGAACGACTTGTTCGGGTCGAAACCGTCGACGATATCGTTCGTGCCCTGCTTGATCATGTTGGCGTAGAAGACGCGCGCGCTGCCCGTCGTATTGCGCTGGTGCACATTGAACAGGGCATTGAACGTGGTGTTCGGTGCGTACAGCAATTGCACGCGTTCCGCGTGTTCGTTGTAGCCGTCCAGCGCGTTTTTCTGGCCCGTAAACGTGTTGTCGACGTAATCGTCGCGGTGCTGGCGCAGGGTCGAGAAGCGCAGGGCCCATTCTTTGCTCAGCGGCACGTTGACGGCGCCATCGAAATTGCTGGTGTTGTGCGTCGCCGTGGAGACGTTGTAATAGCCCTCGACCTTGTCCAGGTTCGGCTTGACGGATTCGAACTTGACCACGCCGGCAGGCGTATTGCGGCCAAACAAGGTACCTTGCGGGCCGCGCAGCACTTCCACGCCAGCCACGTCGAAAATCGGATAGCCCTTGAGGATAGGGTTTTCTTGCACGACATCGTCGTAAATCAGGGAAACAGGTTGCGATGCAAAGATGTTGAAGTCGGTATTGCCATAGCCGCGGATGTAGAAGCGGGGAAAGGTGCGGCCATTCGACGATTCCACGTTCAGGCTCGGCACTTTGCCGGCCAGCACGCGAATGTCTTGCCCGCTGGACACCAGCACATCGAGCTTCTCGTCGCGCAGCAGCGATACGGAGACGGGCACGTCGCGGATATTTTCCTTGCGGCGCTGCGCCGTCACGGTCACGGTTTCCAGCTGGCTGGCGGCAGGGGCCGTATCAGCAGCGACTTCATCAGCGTAAGCCGAGCCGATAGGCAAGGCAGCGGACAGTGCCAGCATAGCAGCGCTTTTGGCGCACAAACGCTTGTGCATCTTGGACATCTTGATCATGTTGTTTCCCAGAAGTTTAAAAAAGAATTGCGAAACCTGTCTCCGGGTTATGTACGGCGCTGGATGATCGTCTGCACCATCTCGGTGCAGCAGCGCGAGCGGATGTTTCTCCGCTCTCGGCGTCACTGGCTCTGCCCTGGCTGTCGTCCAAGCTGACAGCGGTTCTGGCCGCATCTCTGGGATGTCTGATGAACACCAACTTTGAAGTAAGGCGCCAATTTAATTCAAGCGCCTTATGCGCTGCAAGAATATTGTTATGTAAAATATTCATTCATCAACATAAAGGGCTGACTAGTGGTTATTCAGCCACAATGGCGTGCTCGCCTTGCTATTTCTGCCGATGCCATGCCGCGTGACGCAGCTTTTTCGCGTGGCCAGCCGAAAGCGGAATTGCTGACCTGCAAGACAGCCCCGACGGTAAAAATAGTTGTAATATCGCCAGACTTGAGCTGCCATGCCGCCCCATTCCAGTGCGGCGGCGGCCCCCCGCACCATCGCCGATCGCCTCCATGCCAGAACCCAGCCAGCCCAGCCACGCCGTCCCATCCTCCATCGCCGCCGCCCAGGCGGCACATTTGCTGCTGGGCGTCCATTGCGATATCGTCTGGAGCACGAAAACCTTCGGCCAGTTCGATGCGGACCAGCCGTCCTGGCGCGCCTTCACGGGCCAGACCGAAGCCGAACTGCTGGGCCGCGGCTGGATCAACGCCCTGCATCCGGACGACCGCAACTTGCCTTACGTCATGCCGACGCACCTGACAACCGTGTTCGAAACGGAATACCGGCTGCGCCACGTCAGCGGCGCCTACCGCAATGTCATCGTGCGCATGCTGCCCGTGCGCGCGCCGGACGGCAGCGTGCTTGAATGGCTGGGCTCGCATTGCGACGTGACCCAGCAACGGCAGACGGAACAGCGGCTGCGCCTGGCCATGCAAGGGGGCCGCATGGGCACGTGGGAGATCGACCTGGGCAGCGGCAGCATGGCCGGCTCCGATGCCTTCAAGGCCAATCTGGGCCTGCCGCCAGCCAGCCACATCGATTACGCCCAGCTGACGGGCGCCATGCTCGACGGCGACCTGCAGCATTGGCAGACGGTGGTGCATGCGGCCATCGCCAGCGCCGGCGATTTCGAGATCGACCTGCGCGTGCGCTGGCCCGACGGCTCGCTGCACTGGACGCACATGCGCGGCACCTGCGCCAGCGACGGCGCCGGCAACGTGATCGCCCTGTCCGGCATCTCGCTCGACCTGACGGCCAGCAAGCAAAACGAGGAAACCCTGCGCCTGACCCTGGCGGCCGGCGAAGTGGCCACCTGGAACTGGGATATCGTTGCCGACCGGGTCACGGCCGACAGCAATATGGCGCGCTTGTTTCCCGTCAATGCCGACGCGGCCACGGCGGCGCCGCTGGCGCGCTACCTGGAGATCATCCATCCCGATGACCGCGAGCAAGTCAGCGCGCAGATAGCCGAGGCGTTGCACGCGCACACGCCGTTCGAGGCCAGCTACCGCGTCAGTGCCGGCGATGACGATGGCGATGGCGACGGCGAATACCGCTCGGTCATCGCGCGGGGCCGCGCGGAATACGCACCCGATGGCACGCCCCTGCAATTGCCCGGTGTCCTGCTCGATATCACGCGCCAGAAACAGGTGGAAGATGCATTGCGCCGCAGCGAGGAACGCTATCGCACCTTGATCGAACTGATGGACCAGGCCTTTTGCGTCATCGAAATGCTGTACGACGAGCAAGGCCGCCCCATCGATTTCCGCTATCTGGAAGGCAACCCGGCCTTCGTCAAGCAATCGGGGCTGGAGAATGCCATCGGCAAGACCATCCGCAGCTTCGTGCCCGATCACGACCAGCACTGGTTCGACCTGTACGACCAGGTCGTCAAGACTGGCGAACCCGTGCGCTACGAAAACGAAGCCGTGGCCATGGAGCGCTGGTTCGAAGTGTTTGCCGCGCGCCTGGGCGGCCCCGGCAGCCGTTTGCTGACGGTGCTGTTCAGCGACATCAGCGAGCGCAAGCGCTCGGAGCAGCAGCTGCGCCAGCTGGCCGACAACCTGTCCGAGATGGACCGGCGCAAGACGGAGTTCCTGGCCACCCTGGCGCACGAACTGCGCAATCCGCTGGCGCCCATCCGCAACGGCTTGCAGATCATGCGCCTGGCCGCCGACAAGCCCGCCACCGTGGCAAGAGTGCGCGACGTGATGGAGCGGCAAGTCAATCAGATGGTGCATCTGGTCAATGATCTGCTGGACGTGGCCCGCATCACGCGGGGCCAGATCGAACTCAAGCTCGAACGCACGGATCTGAAAACCATCATCGCCAGCGCCGTGGAAACGAGCATGCCGCTGATCGAAGCGGGCCGCCACCAGTTGCAGGTGCAACTGGATGAGCAGGCGCTGCCGCTCGAAGCCGATCCCACGCGGCTGGCGCAAGTGCTGGGCAATTTGCTCAACAATGCTGCCAAGTACACGCCCGCCGGCGGCCACATCGCCTTGCGCGCGGGGCGCGATGGCAACGAGGCATTGATCGAGGTCAAGGACAGTGGGGTCGGCATTCCCGCCGAGTCGATCACCACTGTGTTCGACATGTTTACCCAGGTGGGGCAAAACATGGGCCGCGCACAGGGCGGGCTGGGCATTGGCCTGTCGCTGGTGCGGCGCCTGGCCGAGCTGCATGGCGGCAGCGCCACGGCGGCCAGTCCCGGCGCCGGCCTGGGCAGCACCTTCAGCGTGCGCCTGCCGCTGCTGAAGGAGGCAACGACAGCGGCGACGGCGCCCGCCGCCGCCGTCAACACCGCCAGCGGTTCGCACTTCCGCGTGCTGGTGGTCGACGACAATATCGATGCGGCCGATACCCTGGCCGCCGTGCTCGATATGATGGGCCATGTCACGCAAGTGGCCCACGACGGCGCGCAGGCCCTGGCCGTGACGCCGCAATTCTTGCCAGACGTCATCTTCCTCGACATCGGCCTGCCCGGCATGAACGGCTACGACGTGGCGCGCGCGCTGCGCCAGCTGCCGGCCGGCGCCAAAGTCGTGCTCGTTGCCTTGACGGGCTGGGGTGCCGAAAACGACCGCAGCCAATCGAGCGCGGCCGGTTTCGACCACCATTTGACCAAGCCGGCCAACCTGCTCGCCATCGGCGAGCTGCTGGCCACCCTTTCCACTCCAAAAACACCTACCGACCATGACTGAATCCCCGAACCACGTCCGCCGCCACCTCCTGCTGGCCAGCGGCGCCGCCCTGCTGTGCCCGGCGCCGCTGCTGTTTGCCGCGCCCGCCACCAGCATCGCCACCGCCCAGACGCAGCTGGCCGCGCTGGAACAGGCCGCAGGCGGACGCCTCGGCGTTGCCGCCTGGCGCCACGGCAGCGAGCTGCGCGTGGCCTACCGCGCCGACGAACGCTTTCCCCTGGCCAGCACCTTCAAGGCCATGCTGGCGGCCGCCGTGCTGGCCCGCAGCGTCAGCCAGCCGGGTTTGCTGGACCAGCCCGTGCGCTACGAGAAAAAGGAACTGGTCACCTATTCGCCCATCACGGAAAAGCATCTGGCCGACGGCATGACCGTGGCCGAGCTGTGCGCCGCCACCTTGCAGTACAGCGACAATAGCGCGGCCAATTTCTTGATGAAAATATTAGGCGGACCGCAAGCGGTGACGGCGTATGCGCGCAGCATCGGCAATACGCTGTTCCAGCTGGAGCGCTGGGAAACGGAACTCAATAGCGCCATCCCCGGCGAAGTGCGCGACACGGCCAGCCCCACATCGATGGCGCACAGCCTGCAGCAACTGTTATTGGGAAATAGCTTGCCTGCGCCGCAGCGCCAGCAGCTCGACGCCTGGATGCGCGGCAACACGACGGGCGACAAGCGCATCCGCGCCGGCGTGCCGGCCGGCTGGCAGGTGGCGGATAAAACGGGCTCGGGCGCGTATGGCAGCGTCAACGATATCGGCGTGGCCTACCCGGCCAGCGGCGCGCCGCTGGTGATCGCCGTGTATTACACGCGCGAACAGAAAAAAGCGGACACGAATCAGGACATCATCACGGCGGCCACGCGCATCGTGGCCGCCGCATTGGCGTAATTACTTCGGTAACGCAGCCATGAAGCCTGCATACGTGGACCAGGCGGGATCGGCTGCGCTGCGGATTTCAATCGGGAACTTTGGACGCGGCGCCAGCGCCGTGTTCAGGCGGTTGAAAAACTCTTCGCCCGACTGCGTGTAATAAATCCACTCGCGCAGATTCTCGCCCGTCGACACCAGCGCCAGCGTGGCAAAGCCTTCCTCTTCCACCACGGACGCCAGCGCCGCTTCCAGCTCTTCCATGTGCTCGCGCTCGTTCGGCGCGGGCATGCCCGTTTCGTCCTCATAACGCCAGGCAATGATGATGCGGTCCGGCTGCGACGACAGGTCCCAGTCGTCATGGAAGGCGTCGACATAGCGGTAGATGATGGCCATCTCGTCGCTGTGCGTGACGATGGTGCCCCAGCTGCGGGCGGAAGTGGAATTCTGGTTCATGGTTGCAACAGTCAAAAAAATAAATCGAGGGGGCGCAGCTTACAGTACCGGCGGGCAAGTCACATTCCACGCGTCATACTGGGCGCCGCTCTTGCGCAGCCAGACGCGGGCATAGCTGTCGCGGTCGCTCTTGAACACGAGCGCATAGCGCTCTTCGGCGCGCGGTGCTGCGGCGCCCACGTCGACGGCGGCCAGCGCAAACTTCAGCGCGCGCAATGGCGCACATGCCGTATTGCCTGCCATCAATAATCGCGCCCGCTCCAGCAGCGGCTTCTGGTACAGCAGCACGCCTTCCAGTTCCGCATCGGGGACGCGCTGCAGCATGCGCACGGGTTCGGCCACCGCGCGGCAGGTGCCACGGTCGAGCCAGGCGTAATACTCCATGCCCGCCTCCTGCCAGCGCGCCTGCTTGCCCTCACCGTGCAGCACGAACTTGGTGCGCTGCGTACGGCACAAGGCGCCATGCCCGCGGTACGGCGCCGTTTCCACGCTGCCCACCACTTCGCTGCCGCGGCTGCCCACCACGGGCACGCTCTCGAACACGGTGCGCGCTGCCGGCTCGCCCGGATATTGCTGCGCATAAAATTCCAGCAAGGACGCGCGCTGCTGCGCATCCACCGCCACCGCCTCGGCGGCACTGGCAGAGAGGCACACGGCCGACACTACACACAGCGCCAAGGGGCGCACGAAATATCTTGGCATGGCATTCCTTCAATCGACGTTCAAGGGCGGGTATCGCCCAAGCGCAGATTATATAGTTACCAGGAAATACCAGGAGCATGCGGGATCAGGACGTGCGGAAGCTGGCGCCGCCGGCGAGCAAGCTGGCGCCGCAGGTGGTGGTATCGCCTTCGAAGGCGATAGCCATGCCGTTGATGCTGTGCCGGGATGAGCCGCTGGCAATCTTGCAACCCTGATGTCCCTTGATGGGGCAACTGCACAAGTCCCCGACGCAGGCGACAGCAATGCCATTGACCGTAAAATGCGTGGCGGCACAACTGAGCACCTTGCCGCCGTGCGAAGTGACGTCGCCCAGACGGATGACTTTACGCATGCTGCCTCCCGAATTATTGGCCCGCCTGGCTTTCCAGGATGGCTTCCACCGATGGCGCCGCGTAGTTGGCCGGATCGACGGCCGGGGTGATTCGGCTACGGAAAATGTCGCCATTGGCATTTTGCTGCCGGCGTTTGGCGTCCGATGGCGGCGTGATGAAGATGATGCTGGCCTCATTACTGTCGCGTAAATTGATCGCCGCACTGGCGCCGCCATCGCGATAGCTGCCCATCACGCCGATGGCCATCTGCATGAACCACGTTGCCGCGCCCGTGTTGCCCAGGCGATGATCGGTATTGATGAGCTGCGTACTCTTGCTGCTGTCGATTTCCGGTCCGCCCTGCGCCGCGTAATCGTGCAGCATGCTTTCCAACATCAGCAGCTGCTCCGGCTGCTTGCCCGTGCCCGCCACGATGCGCGCCGGCCCCTTGCCACGCTCCGCTTCAGGCAAGGTCTGCAGCGCCTGCTGCCAGCCTGCATTGAACATCCTCTGCCGCGCGTCGCGCCGCGTGAGGGGCTTGCCCTCCTCATCCGTAAATTTGACGAACACGGGCCGGTGCACGAAACCGAACGAAGGCAGGCGGTCGAAGGTTTCCATCTGTTCCCGGTTCCACGGAATGGGAAACCACGGCGTCGGTTTCCAGTCACGCGGAGGGCGATTTTCCCAGGGATTGAGTGTATCAACGGTATGCAAGCCGACGCCGCGGCTATCGGGCCGCTGGGCGAAAGCGGCGGCGGCGGCGAGCCATTCGGCGACGGTGGGTTGACGAGGTATGGAAGGAAAGTCCGTCCCTAATTCCTTATCTGACTTCGCCAGAGACTGCATTAACTGATAATACATCGCTCTGAATTGCTCTTGTACGAACTTGTTCTGCGGGTCGTCCCATATTGCGGGCCGCAAAAAATCAACACGCTCGCGCCGTGCCAGCACAAATGCCACGGTAGTATCTGGCATATCGGGTATGTAATGTCCGTCCTTCAACATCTTTACTTCCCCTTTCGCACGAATACCATCCCTCGTGCCCGCACTGTCATCAGCCATCACAACCACATACGGCACGTCAGGATGCTTGTCAAAAAACTCAAAGATATCGATCAGCAATCTATCTGGACGTTCAGCCAGACGCCACGGAGCTATCGAAAACAAGTGCCATGCCATTCCAGAAGTCCCAGCACCGGCAACCAATCCTGCCATCGGCACTCCAACTTCAAGCTGTTGCTTAGAGTCACGAATTGGTGGGCCAGCATAAAATGATGGCACTCCCCAGTACAGCGGTGTAAGCTTGATTCCGTTTTCCATCGCATCGTATGCGCGCCCACCACTGACACCATTTTTGTCCAGGGCACTCCACGCATATTTACTCTTATCTTGTTCGCGGATAGAAGTGAAAGCACTTCCTTTTTGTAAGGCTTCCCATAGCTTGGATTGCCGATACTTCTCAAAAGTCACACCAATGCCTATCACTTCCAAGACATATTCATCCCGTGCTGTCGTGCCATCCACACCCTCTTTCTGAACCTGCTCAGATCTTTTCTTCAGTGCCGATTCGCGTTCATTTGCTTGTGCCGACACACTGATCCACCTAGCAAGTAGGACAAGAAACAGTACTAGCAATGGAATACCAACCCAACGAACGACGGTCATGATGGCCTCCTGTTTTAACTATTGAAAAGTGTCACTCCTCAATGAATCGCAGAGCGAGCAGCAAACTGTAGAAGTCCAACGTCATTCAGGTTTTCGACGTCTTGACGTCAGAAGCCTTCTTTCCGCTTTTGGTCTCTGATATGACGATTTTCCATAAAGGCCCTGTCAGCAAAGGCAGGTCGGCGGGCAAAACACCTGAGTTGTAATAAGACACATTCCCCTTGATTACATTTTTTCTCCAACTATTCTCCGCATCAAAATACACACGAAAAGTCTCAAGAAATTCCGACCATAAAAGAATTCCTGGCCGCCGTTTTCCGCTTTCGTACGATATCTTCACCCGCCAATCCGCCACCGCACATAAATACGCATAGAACTGCGGATCAGAACTGGCCTTGCCACTGCCAATCGCCACGTCATACGCAGTTACCTGGCTGTGGTTCCTGGCGCTTCCAATAATCGAACTGTGAAAGGATTTGGCACTGACTTCGCGTTGCCAGCGCAGGCGTGCCTCATTCGGGCTTTCCTGAATGGTTGCCAAGACATTTCCTTCCGTGTAACGGGTAGCGGCAATGACCTTACGTTGATCGAGCGGCCCTTTGCCATCGAGTTTCTTTTCCTTGTTATAGGCAGCCGTCATCGAGGCCAGCTCGGCCCCGCGTATGGCTTCATCGCGTTCAGGAAAGCGGCGATAGCCGGCCGGATCCGGACGATCCTCGGCAGTTGTGTGCAAGCCGCTTCCGCTAGTGAGCGCGACAGCAGCATCGCAGGGGTCGACTATTTCAGTCGGCCCTTGCTCCGCCGGCTTACGATTCTTCATCATGGAGGTAGCGGGAATATTCGCCGGATCGATTTGCGAGCTACCGCGCAAATCGGCTGGTACTGGCTGTTTCAATGCTTCGCCAGTAATGGTGCGTATGCCATTACGCTGCTCCGTCTTGCTCAATCTGGTATCGATAGGCCAAACCACCGCTTTATGTTGCGCACGGTACTTCCGCAATGAAACGTCGACGTGTGCCTGTTCGCTTTCTGTCGTAAGACGCAGTGGAAAATCAACAGGCGGCGGCTTGCCTACCAATGACACCGTGGCCTTTCCTGTGGCCGGGTCCAGCCTGGCCTTGCCGCTGAATACACGCTGATAAAATCTGCCGCCCAGTTCCGCCAGCGCGCCGCGTACCTGCGAGCGCTCCACCATCTTGGTATGGCCGGAGGAAACGCTGTACCCATCGAGACTGAGAGTCTCTTCCTCTTCCACCAATTCGCTCCCCAATGCATAATCGGGCACGCCATCCCATCCTATGCCCTGGATGTTATCGAGGGCCACGGTCATATCTTCGGGACAGAAATACAGATAGACCTTGCGGCGGTTGTCGCGGTCGTCGGCACTCTGCCAGCGGCTGCCGACCATGCCACGCTGTTGGTCCTTTTTCAGGTCGGCAAACGGCGGCTTGCAAGCCTGGCCGTTGCCCTTCGCCACGCCGGCAACTATATTCACCAAGGTCTTCAGGCGCGCGCCCAAGGTCTGCGCACCACCGAGCAAACGGTAATAGGGCTTCATTGCCGCATCTTCGCCGCCATCGAACCAGGCGGCACCTCGCATCAACAGAGGCAGGCTGTCCACCAGGCTGTACGGCGGATGCGTAAGGATCAGGTTATCGGCCGGTGCCAGCCCCTTTTCCATCAGCATGGCTTGCGCCAGCAGCGACAGCAGACAACCCTGGCTGTGCGCGACGATGCTGACGGTATCATCCGCATCGTAATCGCGGATCATGGAAATGAGTGCGGCCAGGCGCCGGGCCGCCAGCACCATGTACATGCGCCCGGGCGCCGTCCTCAGCGGGCGCAAGGCGTCGCCCATGGGATCTGCAGGTGCATACATGCCCGGACGCCACATGTCGGGCAAGCTGCTGGTGGCGTTGCCGAACGGGCCACCTTCCTTCGACAGGTCCTTGTCCAGGCGGTTACCGTAACGGTCGACGAACTGGCCGTTGACGGTTCTGCATTTCTCTCCCACTTCACGGTAGCCCCAGTAAAATGGAATCACGGGACTGTTGGTATTCTTGTCGACGGTACGCTTGAAGAAGACGGCATCGGGATCCTCTTCCAGCTTGTCCTTGTCCGCCGCCACGGGCATGCGGTAAGACGCAGGCGTAAAACCGCGGCCCAGCCTTTGCGTCAGGCCTTCGCACAAGCCGTGCTCCACCGCCTTGTAGCTGACGCCCACGTCGTTGACGCCATGAATGACGATAATATTTCCCGGCAAGTTGCGGCGTATTTTCACCTTCTTGCACACGCTGCGTTCGCAATGCAGGATCGCCACATCCTCGCCCACCACGTACGGCACTTTCGGATAGCTGCCCATCGCACTCTCCTGGCGTCATCAATCCTTGTTGTTGAACACTTCGATGGCGGCCAGGTGCATCGCCGCGCGTTCCAGCATCTCCGTCTTGCCGCCGCCATCGCTGCGGCCATCCGCCGACGAGCCATCACCGAGTTTCACGGCAAAGTGCGCCTGCGGCGCCAGCTGCGGTTCTTGGGGCACGCCATCGACAGAATGGTCGTCGCCTTCATACTGAAAGATGAATTGCTGGTCGGCCTTGCCCTCGGCAAAGCTTGGCAATTGCACTGCCATGCTTTGCGGATCATTGAAGACAAAGTTGGGCGCATTGAAGTTCAGCGGCGACTTGCTGCCGAAGGTGATGCCGTCGGCAATGCGGATAAAAGCCCCGTGCTTGGAAATCAACACGATTTCATCGGCCATGCCCGTCAGCTTGCCGTCGCTGGCCGTCAGCTTCAGGTTTTTTGCCGCATTCAGGTCCATGTCGTCATGCTGGCTTTGCAGCAAGAACTTGCCATGGTGGGCAATGGCGCGGATGCCGTCCGCATGGGAAAACAATGAGATGCCCTTGCCCGCGTTCACGCTGTAGCGCTGGCCCGCCACCGCTTGCAGGTGCTGCTGCGCCACCGTATCGATATTGCCGGCGGCATAGCTGACGATGGCTTTCGAACTGGCAAAGCTGATGCCGGCCGGCGCCGTGACGGCAATCGCCGCCGCACCGCCCAGTTCGGCACGGGGCTGCGTATTGCTGCCGCCTTCCCAACTTTTCAAGCTGTGCTGCAGCTCCTGCTGCGCCCGGTCCTCCTGCTCCAGTGCCTGATGCGTGGCCGCATAGCCGCCCAGCGAACGGAACAGTTCCAAGCAGTTTTCCATCAAGCCCAGATATTCGCTACGGGCCATGTGGCCGCCATCACCATTCAAACGCTTCCAGGCCGAGATCAGCATGCCCTTGCCCGCCCGCATGGCCAGCTGCTCGTCGGTGCGCAATTCGGCGCCCTCGCCACGCGCCGTCCCCTGTCCGCTGCGCCGGTCCTGCGTCAGCCAGCCCAGGTTGAGCTGGCTGGAGCCATGGTCGCTGGCAAGCTGGGCATTGATTTGCCCATGCACGTCGTCAAAGCGCAGCTGGTTTCCTCGCGCGCCCTTGATCTCGCGGCTCTTGATACCGGACAAATAACGGTTGCCCGGCAAGTCGCCCGCCTTGCTCAAGGCGATCGGCAACGCACTGTGGTTGTACAGCTGGCCAACGATGATGGGCCGGTCCGGATCGCCACCAAGAAAGGCCAGCAGGACTTCGCTGCCCACGCGGGGCAAGCCCAGGTAGCCGCATTGCTGCATGCTGCCAGGTCCGTTTCCCGCCCAGCTCGATGCGACGCGTACCCAGGCCGAATCGGCATCCGTGTCGGAGGCGCCCGTGCCGCCCGCGTGTTCGTGGTCCGGCGTGCGCGTGGCGGGAAAGCGGACCTTGACCCTGCCCATCGCGTCGCAATGGACTTCTTCATTCGCAGGCCCCACCACCACGGCGCTTTGCATGGCGACGGGCGGCAAGTCGATGCGCGTGTCGTATGCTGGAACGATGGCCACGCCGCGCCGCACGGCAGTCAGTTCGATACGCATACGCAAGGCGCCATCGTCCACCGCAGCCGCCAGCTCGCGCTGCGACAACGCTGCCTCATCGGCCAGCCAGCGGTTGCGCGCAAACAGGCGTGCCACCCTGGTGGCCAGTTCCCTGGGCAGATTACTTTGCGCCGCTACCTGCAGCGATGTAACGACGAAATCTCGCTCGGCCGCTGGCAAGGCGTCGACGTCGGGGTGTTCGGCCAGGCTGAAGTATTCACCGGGACACAGGTCGCGCACGCTGCCTTCGGCATGAAAGCAATGGCTCGCGTAATCATGCTGCTGCATGGCCAGCATGCCCAGCTGGCACAACGCATCATGATCCGTGCCCGCGCGCGGCGGCAGGATGCGGTAGTCATCAAGGGTGGCTGCAACGGCGTTGCCATGCATGCCTTGCTGCCCCTGCCCCAAGGCGCCGGCCGTCATGAACGGCCGCGCACGCGGGTGTTCCTCATTCCAGCTATGACGCGTTACCTTGCCCGCCTGCAGCTTGCGCGCTTCGCTCCACGAGGTCAGGGTGTCGCGCTCTTCCGTTGCCCGGTCGGCGTGGTAGCGCACGGTGTCCGCCATATTCTTCCGCAAGCCATCGGCATGGTTGAACATCACCAGGGTATGCGCCGGTTCGGCATGGGCATCCGTGCTATCTGCCGCACGGAAAAACCAGGCGACGCCGCTACGCTTGAGCAGGCGCCGCACGAAGGCCGCATCGGATTCATTGTGTTGCATGACAAATTCACGCTGCGGATACGCGTGCGCCTCGAAGAAATCGGCAAACGCATACTGGAAGGCATGCGCCAGCACCGTATTGCTGCGTATCCATTCGTCGAGCAGGGTCTTGACGATCTCGATATCCGTCAGGCGCCGGAAGACACGCGTATTGCAGCGTTTTTCCATGATGGCGAAGGCATCCGTCAGCACCAGCTGGTAGCTGGCCAGCGCACCGTCGCAGTCGCCGGCACTGGCTTGCGTGACGAGGCCGCAGATACTGCGCAGCCGGCCCTGGTCCGTCACGATATCGAGCGCGGCGGGCAAGGCAATCAAGCTGCTCAATGGCAAGTCGGCATGCGTCGAGACGCATAGCACACGGTATTCGATGCCGCCGCAAACGGCCTCGCTGCCGGCGATGCGCTGCGGTATCAGTACACCGGCGGGCACCTTGGGCGAGACACCCAAGCGCAGCCGCAAGGGACGCTGGGCACCCGATATCGACTCATCACCGTCCATGGCGTTCTCCTCCTTCGTGCTTGCATCCGGTCAAGCTGGAGAACCGACAATGCCATGGGATGGCTGTGAAATACTTGATATTTAGTAAGAACCCGCCAAGGTGTCCAATACTTCCATCAACTTTTGCCGCTTGGCCAGCAAGGCGGGATCAAACGCCGTCCATCGCTGCAGGCGCACGGTGTAGGCCGGCGTCATCATCCAGCCAAACACTTCCGCCTTGTCTTCCTCGGGGCCGTAGGCCGCGTAGAGGCTGACGAGGCCCGGCTGCGGGTGGCCCAGGTTCTGGAAGCCCTTGCCATAGGCCGTGGCGCCGCCCTGGCCGTAGGCCGTGCCAGGCGGGTTCAGGGCCAGCCAGGCGGGGTCGCGGTAATAGAAATCGTTGAACAGCCGGTATTCGATGAAGTGGTAGTACTCGTGGTGCACGCGCAGCTCCATGCCGGATGGACACATCGCGGCCAGCAGGTTGTCGGCATAGACGACGCTGTCGATTTCCGGCGCCGGCATGGCCAGGCGGCGCTGGCCGTCCACGCTCAAGTCCTTCACCAGCACGACGTGGCGCAAGCCCGTTTGCGTGAAGACGCGGGCCGGATAGCGTTCCATGGCCGGCAAGACTATGCTGAGCAGCAATTGCAACCCGGCGCGGTCCTGCTCCGACTCGGTAAAGGCGTGCGCCTCGCTGCCGGGCATGGACAAGGTCCAGGCCGGCACCAGCTGCAAGGCCGCCAGGCGCGCCGTGGCAATCGCCTGCAACTGCGCCACGCTGGCGTCCTTTGCTGCGACGGGCGCATAGCGCACGTTCCAGTCGCACTCGCTGCGCATGCTGTCTTGCTGGGCGGCGCGCTCGAACGCCAGTGCGTAGGCCGCCGATGGGGCGGGCGGCCCGCCACTGGCGCAAGCGGACAGCAATGCAAGGGCTATACAGGACAGCAGGCGGCAAGCAGGCATGGAATCTTTCACAGGCATAAAAATGGGGCGCAATCGCTGCGCCCCATCATACAAGCTGCTAGTTCCCTACGCCATCAGCGCTGGTAATTCTTGAAGAAATTCCAGCTGATCACGGTGGCGTCCGGGCCCAGTTCGTCGCTGAACGGCCAGCCGGGAGGACCGCCGCTCCACGCGTGGTTCATGCCCTCGACCGTGTACTTTTGCGCGATGACGGCGCCGTTGTGCAGATACGTGTCGATGGAATAGCTGCGGCCATACGGCACCGTCTGGCGCACGATGCTGTCGGCGCGGTAGCGCACGCTGTCATTGTCCAGGCCATCGTCGCCGTAATCGCTGGTCTGCAGGAATTGCTCGATGGTTTGCTCGCCGTTGACGGGGTTGACGACGATGTCGGACGTGCCGTGGAACACCATCGTCGGCATCAGCCGGCGCGGCGAGCCCGAGCAGCGCCACGCATCCTTGCCCCGCACTTTCGGGTCGAAGGAGCTGCCGTTGAACAGGGAATCGGCAGCCGTGATCATGCCCGTGGCGCCCTTGTACATGCCGCCCGAATGCACCATCACGGCGGCGAACACGTCCGAATAGCAGGCGGCCATGATGGAGGCCATGGCGCCGCCGGCCGAGATGCCCGTCACATACACGCGGCTGTCCTGCACCGCATATTTATTCTTGACCTTGTTCAGGATGCCCATCAGCACGGCCGGCTCGCCCGTGCCCCGCTCCTGGTTCAGCGGCAACATGAAATTCCAGCAGCGCATGGGATTGGCCGTGACGTTCTGGCGCGGATAGACGACGATGAAGTTCTCGCTGTCGGCCAGTTCGTTATAGCGGCTGACGGCGGCCATGCTGTTCGGCTCGGAACCGCAGCCGTGCAGCATCAGCACGACGGGCAGCGGCGTGTTCGGATTATAGTTGCTCGGCAGCCAGACCTGGTATTCGCGCGAACCCCACAGGCTCGCGTAGAGGCCGAAGTCCCACTGCCCGGCAGCGGCCGGCAGCGCGGCCAGCAAGCCGCAGGCGGCGATGATTGCAGATAATAAGTGACGCAGTTGCTGATGCAGATTTGCCATGCCAGTCTCCCATGATTGTTATTGACGACGAGAACAGTGACAACAAACCGGCTTGATGCATATCAAGCCGGCACTTCCGACCAGCGAGGCCGGGCCCGGCGGGTCCAGCCCCGCTAGTTGAGAACCTTAGAACTTGTAGCCGGCCTTGGCGATGATCTGGCGCGGCGGGCCATAGAAGCCGTCGAGGATGAACAGCGCAGGAATGTTGTAGCCATCCGTGCGGTAGCGTTTATTGCCCAGGTTGCTGCCATGCAGGCTGAAGGTCCAGTTCTTCGGCGCTTCCCAGACGACGCCGGCCGTCCACATGCTGTAGCCGCCCTGCGCCAGCACTTCGCTCAAGTCCGTGGTCGGGTACACCTTGCTGCGGTAGCCGTAGCCGACCATGCTGCGCAGGGCGCCGCCAAACACGTCGCGGTCCGTGCGCGTCAGGTTCAAGCCCACCTGGCGCCGCGGCGTATTGCTGAACTTTTGCGTATCCGCAATGTTCTTGCCACCGCTCATGAACTCGTCATAGCTGGCGTTCAGCAAGGCGAGGAAGCCGTTGACTTCCCACTGGCGGTTCGGCCGCCACGAAAATTCGAACTCCGCGCCCTTGACTGTCGCCTTGCCCGCATTCGTGAAGTCGCCATAGAAGCCGGGCAAGCCGCCCGGCTGCACATAGCTGGTGAAGACGGACAACTGGATATCCTTGTAGCGGTTGTAGAACAGGGCCACGTTGGCATCGAAGGTATCGTCCGGCGCCGCGTACTTCATGCCCACTTCCAGCGCGTCGAGTTTCTCATCCTTGTACGGACGCGCGGAATCGGGTACCACCAGGTTGTTGGCCCGCACGTTGTAGCCGCCCGACTTGAAACCGCGCGACAGGTTGCTGTAGAAATTCGTCGTCTTCGACGCTTCGTAGCGCACGGACAGTTTCGGCGAGGTATTGCTGACGGACAAGGACTTGTCGAAATCGGCCGCCGTCTGGATAGGACGCGTAAAGCCCGCGTCGGCAAACGCGCGGTTGAGCACGATCGCGCGCTTTTCCTCGCGCGTGTGGCGCAAGCCCGCATTGATGCTCCACGCCTTGCCCACGGGCCAGGTCCAGTCCGTGTACAGCGCCGTGCTGTCCGTCTCCACCGTGCTGACGGCGGCCTGGAACTGGCGTCCCAGGAAGTTGTTGTAGATGCCGCCGCCGGCCGTGCCTTCGAAGCGGTACAAACCGATTACGCCGGCGCCATAGTCGCCGCTGTAGGACGCCTGCAATTCCAGGCTTTTCTGCTCGTCGCGCGAATCGCCAAACACGTCGGCGATGGGCTGCGGCAAGCCGTCGAAGTCGATGGTTTGCTCGGACGTGCTGCGCCGCTTGGCGCCGATCACTTTCACGGACCAGTCGTTCGAGAGGGTGTAGTTGGCCACCAGCGAGCCGCCCCGGTTGTGCGTGAAGTTGTTGCCCGGCATGCCGCTCTGGATATCGTAGGCGCTGGTGCTCGGTGGCCGCTTGAGCGGATCGAAGGCGCTCACGCCCATGCGCTGGAAGCCCCGCACGCCCGATTTGTCGTCGGTGGCGTCCAGGCTCAGCACGACGGTGAGCGGTATGTCTTGCGGAAAGTAGCCGACGGACAGGCGCGCGGCCGTGCTGTCCTGGTCGCTGACCTGCTCGCCGTTAAACGTGTTGCGGCCGAAACCGTCGCGGTCCAGCTTGGCGGCCGCCAGGCGCGCGCGCCAGGTGCCGTTTTCATTGGCCACATTGAAGGCGGCCTTGAAGTTGCGCTGGTTGTAATTGCCGATGCCCACTTCCGCCGAAGCGCCGTTTTCCTTCGCCAACGGGCGCGAAATGTACTTGATGGCGCCGCCGATGGTGTTCTTGCCGTACAAGGTGCCTTGCGGGCCGCGCAGCACTTCGATGCGCTGCACGTCGAACACATCGAGCAGCGCGCCTTGCGGACGGGCCATGTAGACGTCGTCGAAATAAATGCCCACGCCCGGGTCCACGCCCCAGACGGGGTCGGCCTGGCCCACGCCGCGGATGAAGGCCGTCAGGGTGGTATTCGTGCCGCGCGAGGCGTACACGGTCAGGTTCGGCACGCGCTCCTGCAAGTCGGCCAGGTTCTGGATATTCGCCCGTTCCAGGGCCTTGGCGGAAAACGCCGTGACGGCCAGCGGCACGTCCTGCAGGCGCTCTTCGCGGCGGCGGGCGGAAACGGTGACGGTTTCCATGCGCTCCTTTGCATCGCGGGCCTCGCTGGCCTCGCTGGCCTCGCTGGCGCTCTGGACGCTGGCGGCAGACGCGGCGGCCTCCTGCGCCAGGGCCTGGGTGGAAAAGCTGAAGGCGCCGGCAACGGCGAGGGCGGCGGGCATCAATTTCAAAGCAAGTTTCATAGCGTCTCCAATGTCAGGCTTGCTTACCACCAGGGAAGACTGCCGGATTCCAGGATCGCAAGACGTAACGGTACCCGCGCGCATAAAGCGAGCACCTGCCCTGCGATGACTGTTTCCCGGCCCCCTGCCCGTGCGGCGAGTGGCCTGTTTATTTTGAATGTGTGGCGAGAAAGGACTGCAACAAGGTATTCACACGCTGCGCCTGGTCCAGGGGCGTGGCGTGGTGCGAGTTCGCGATGATTTCGATCTCGCACTGCTGAAACTGTGCGGCAAAGGCCCGCTTGCTGGCGACGGGCGTGTAATCCTGGTCGGCCGCCATGATGAAGACGGGCATGGCCAGGGCCTGGAAATGAATGTCGATGTCCCAGTGGAAAATGGCGTCCAGCGCGGCCAGGTAGGCGCGCTTGTCCATGCCCGCCATTTGCGTGGCGAAGCGCTCGACCAGGGCCTGCTGGGCCGGATCGGGAAACAGTTTCTTGCCGATGATCTTGCCCATGGGTTTCAAGCCCAGGGTGGCGATCACGGTGCGGCGCAGCCAGTAGGCAAACAGCAGTGCAGCGGGCTTGCTGCCCTGGAACGGCTGTGAATTGATCAGGCACAGACTGGCCACCCTGCCGGGCGCCCGGTTGGCCATTTCCAGGCCCACCATGCCGCCCAGGGAAAAGCCGACGATGTGCGCACGCGGCACGTCGAGCTGGTCCATCAGATTGAAGAGGTCGTTGGCGAAATCGCCGATCTGCCAGTCGCCGTTTGGCGCGGGACTGGCGCCATGGCCGCGCATGTCGGGCACGATCAGGCGATAGTGATTGCCGAGGGCGTCGATTTGCGGGCGCCAGTCTTCGGCGCAGGAACCGAGGCCATGCAGCAAAAACACGGGATCGCCCTGTCCCGTCTCTGTGCCAGGACCCAGGTCGAGGTAATGCAATGGAACATCGGATGTCGTGTGACGCCGCATTCTGTCTCCTTGCTGTTGAACATGCTTTGTGTTCAGGTGCAGGAATATGTTTTCCTGCTGTTGGAAAACATAATACGGAATCCGAATTCCGATTTCAAGTTAAATCGGTAAATATCTCAAGTCAGGTAATTTAAAGCAACACGCACCAGTTCATCCTCGAGCGCGGCGGCCGACAAAAAGGACAGCGAGCCCGACAAAACGTGCTGGTTCAAAATGCCCAGCAGCACGGGCGGTACCACCATCATCGCCTGCGTGGGGTTCGGGTGGCGGATGCTGGACGACTTGCTGGCCAGCACGGCGACCGTGCGTTGCGAAATCAGATGGTTGATCTGGTGCACCTTGTCGCGGAACTGCGCATCCTGCGAGCAGCGCGTGATCAAGGCGCGCAGCACGCCGCGCCGGCCCGTGTTGACCGCCACGAACATGGCGACCATGGCGCGGATGAACGCTTCCAGGCTGCGCCCTTCCCACTGGCGCAGCTCCGTCAGGGTCTCGACCTTTTCCACCATGTCGGAAAAAAAACGCTGCAGCAGCAAGCGGCTCAGGGTGTCCTTGTCGCCCAACAAGCGGTAAAACGTGCCCACGGATGTCTCCGCCAGCTTGGCCAGGTCGGCCACGCCGATTTCATCGAAACGGTTTTCCGCCAGCAACTGCTCGCCCACCAGCAGCAAGCGCTCGAAGGCCAGCTTGCTGCGCGCCTGGGTGGGCTCCGGTGGAACGATCAACTGCGGGAAGGGCATCGGGAAGGAAGGCATGCGGCGTCGGCGTCTCGAAATAGTGGAACCTTGGTTCCGTTATGGATGCGCGTATTGTAACGCGGGAGACGGCCGATGGGGAGCGCCGCGTGGCAAGCCTCGTGTGCGCTAGCGGCCCTGCCACTCCATGTAGACGTCGGCGCGCTGGTAATGGGCGTCGCCGGCCGGCCGCGCCACGTGCGTAAAACCGCTGCTTTCATACAGGCGGATGGCGGGATGCAGCTTGCTGTTCGATTCCAGGAACAGCAGTTGCGCGCCGCTGGTCTCGAAGGCGTCGAAGGCCCGTTCGATCAGCCGGCGCGCGATGCCCAGGCCCTGGCACTCGGGCGTGACGGCCATCTTCGACAGCTCGATACTGCCGTCGCCGGCGCGGATCAGGGCGCAGGTGCCGACGATCTTGCCATCGAGGCGCGCGAGGAAAATCTGCCCGCCATCGTCGAGAATCGAGCGTTGCGGATCGGACAGCACCTTGTCGTCGAGCGCCTCGACATAGAAATACCGCTCCAGCCAGGCGATATTGAGCCGCTTGAAGTCGGCTGCATAGGGCGCGGCGTAATCGATGATATCCACGGCGGCCCGCTCGCGCTGGCGCCGGCAGGCGGCGATGGTCGCGCCGAAATCCTGTGCCTGCAGGCCCGCTTCCGCCCGGTCCAGGCTGGCCATCAATTGCGGCGTGCCGTGTTCGAACACCGTGTCGACGGCCGCGCGCACATCGTCCCACAGGGGCGCCATGTTGCGCAGCAGCGCCTGCCCGGACTCGGACAGCGCCAGCAGGCGGCGCCGCTCATCCTTGGCGTCCGGCATCTCCGCCACCACGCCAGCGTCCAGCAGCTTGCGTCCCAGCTGCACCACTACCGGATGCGTCTGCCCGATTTGCGCAGCCAGGGCCGTGATGGACGTGGGGCCGTTGTCGCGCAGCAGCAATAACAGGGGGAAACAGCGCGACGTCAGCTCGACGCCGGCCGCCACATAGCTGGTATCGACACCGGCATACAGTTGATCGGAAAGACGGCGCAGGCGGCTGGCCAGCATCAGGGAGCCGTAGGTTTGCAGGGAGGAGGACATGTTGGGGCGGGATATATGTAAGTAGTTACGTATACCTTAACGCAAATGGGCTTTCCTGGTCAAGGGCAGGCTGAACTACTCCCCATCCTCCGCCAGCGCCTCATGCAGCCTGGCCCGAAACACGGCCGCGACCAGCTCCTCCAGTCCCGGCCACACCTGCGTCAGCCAGCGCTTGCCCTCCTCGCCCGGTGCCACATACGGTGCGTCACGGGTGACGCACGCCAGGCCGATGGGGATGACTTGCCCCGCATCATCCAGGCCGGCCGCGATCATGGCGTCGATGGGCAAGGCGATCAGCCCGGCAGTCAGATGCGGACGCAGCAGGCAGGCGGGCGCGATGATGGCGAACGACGCTTCCACGTAACTCCAGCAGTTGGTGGGCCAATGGGCAGCTTTGACGGCGTCGAGGAAGGCCGCGTCGCTGAAGGCATCCGGCTGGGCTTGCGCCTGCGCATAGAAGGCGGCAAGGGCGACGAGTTGCGGCGGGGAAGTCCAGGTGGGCATCGGTCATTGATCCAGGCAACGCCGCTCCAGGCTGGCGGCAAAGGCGGACTGTAGCATGTTCAAGCGGCACGCCGGAACACGGCTGGCCCGGGCATAATGCTGGCATCGCTCTCGACCTTGATCCCTGTATGCCAACCGCCTTTGAACGCTGGAAAGCCGAACTTTTAATTGTGGGCAATATCGTCCAGGACGACGACAGTGCCACGCCGCCCGATGAAGCCCATCGGCGCTTCCAGCGCTACTGCGCCATGCTCGATGCGCTCATGGGCACAGAAGGGCCGCAGTACGCGCTGGCCGTTTTCCAGTCCGTGCAGGCCGAACATGATTACGGCGCCTACCAGATTGCCAACCGCGCCGCCTGGCGCTTCGGCGAAACGGCGTATTGCACGGCCCTGCTGCACGAACTGCCGCGGCTGATCGCCAGCTTGCCCGACTGGGCGGGAGACTTTCTCGTTGGCATAGCCAACGGCGCGGGCACGCCCAACGCCTCCACCATCAGCTGCTTCAACACCCTGCTGGCCACGGCGCCGCCTGCGGACCGGGCGCAGATCGCGGCATTTATCGCACAGCAGGAAGACGACGGCTGGTTCGAGCATTGCCCTGGCGTGCTGGGGCATCCATAAGGCCGCGCCGCCCTGCCTGTCTGAATAATTACTTGAGGAAGTCCATGTCGCTCTACACCATCACCATCCCCTGCTTTGCCCAGATGCTGCGCGCGTTGACGACGCTGTTACGCAAGGGCGAGGAGCACGCCCAGGCGCTGGGCTTCGATGCGCAACACCTGCTCGATGCGCGGCTGGCGCCCGACATGCACACCCTGGCGCGCCAGGTGGAATTCACGTGCACGCAGGCGCAGGAAGCCGTGTGCCGGCTGACGCAGCAGCCATTGCCCGCACTGGCCACGCCCGCGAACATGCCGCAAGCCAGGGCGCTGATCGAAGACACCCTGGCGATGCTCGCTTCGGCGGACCGCGCAGCGATCGACGCTGGCGCGCAGCAGCCAGTGTCGATCGCCCTGGCCGGCGGCCTGACCTTCGACATGACGGGCCAGGAATACGCGGTGAACTGGGCCACGCCGCAGTTCTATTTCCACCTGGTGACCGCGTACAACCTCCTGCGCCACAACGGCGTGCCGCTGGGCAAGGCCGAGTATGTACAACATATGTTTGCCTATGCACGCCAGCCATAGGCACCAGGACGCCATGGACGGCGAACGCTACGCGGGCGTCATGCCAGGCCGGGACGGCGCTGCCGGCTACCACTTGTTCCTGCTGCCCGGCGAAGCCGGCGCCCTGCCCTGGCAAGCGGCGCTGGCCTGGGCAGCGGCGCGCGGCGCCTGCCTGCCCACGCGCAGCGAGCTGGCCTTGCTGCACGCCAACCTGCGCGACGCCTTCCCGGACGCCTGGTACTGGTCGTCGGAAGCGGACGCCATCCTGCCCCGCCTGGCCTGGAGCCACGCTTTCGATAACGGCACCCAGTACAACTTTCACAAGACCTACAGCGGCCGCGCCTGCGCCGTGCGCCGGGTCGCGCTGCCGCCATCGGACGCCGCGTCCGTCCCCCTGCAGCAGGGCGAACGCTATGCCGGGCTGATTCTCGGCAAGGATGGCGCGCCCGACTACCATCTGCTGCTGCAGCCGGACGAGTGCGAACCGGGGTACCAATCATGGCAAGCCGCATCAAGCTGGGCCGCCAGCCTGGGTCACAGCCTGCCCAACCGGCGCGAGCAGACCTTGCTGTATGCGACATTGAAAGATGCATTCCGGCCGAACTGGCACTGGTCGAGCGAGCCGGGCGACATCGAGGACGAAGCCTGGTGCAAGGATTTCGACACGGGCGTCGCCTATCCGAATGCGCGCGAGTTCGACGGCTATGCGCGCTGCGTGCGCCGGGTGCTTGTATAGTGCGCGTTTGCTCAGCCGAGCTATCCCATCAAGGAAAACCATGCTGTTATCACTCGACGATCCCATCTGGCCCACCCTGGAAGGCGGCTACCGCGTGCCTTACGATGTTGCCGAGGCGCTCAAGGCCATGCACGCGGGCGAAGACGTCTGGCATGAGCTGTGGGAAGAGTTGCACCACCAGGGCGACGTGGGCGTCGCCTCGTATGCGGCCGTGCCCCAGCTCGTCCACCTGCTGGGCGGCGCCGCGTCGCGCGAGGAAGATTTCTATGCGCTCATCGCCCTGATCGAACTGGAGCGCCACCGCCCCCACAATCCGCCGCTGCCGGACTGGCTGGCCGACAGCTACCAGGCGGCCTGGGCGCAGCTGCCCGCCATCGCCGCGCGCGACCTGCAGGGCCAGCTCGATCCCGTCATGCTGGAATCCGTGTTTGCCGTGCTGGCCTTGGCCAAGGGCAACTTGCGCCTGGGCGCCCTGCTGCTGCAGATGGACTCATCCGAAGTGGATGAGTGGCTGGAAGAGCGGCTGGGCTGGTCCGAGGTCTACGGCAAGGACGCTTAACAGTCAGAAACGCTCGTCGCGCAGCGCCGGCATCACCAGTTCGCGCACGAACGAGGCATTCGACAGGCCCAGCAGCATGCGCACGACGGCGACAACGTCGTGCACGGGGATCAGCTCGCCCTCGCCCCGCGCGGCGGCGTCCGCCAGCGGCACGGACAAGCCATCATAGG
The DNA here is from genome assembly GCF_009208755.1 of Janthinobacterium sp. FT14W. Classification (NCBI taxonomy): domain Bacteria; kingdom Pseudomonadati; phylum Pseudomonadota; class Betaproteobacteria; order Burkholderiales; family Oxalobacteraceae; genus Janthinobacterium; species Janthinobacterium sp. FT14W. Next base: position 108,516 of record NZ_WFLL01000018.1, read on the forward strand.
TATTCAGGTAACCGAGCTGCAGCGCCGTCACGGCCAGCCCCTGTTCGCGGAAACCTTCGCGCAAGGCGTCGGCAATGCCGTTCAGGGCGAATTTCGACGCGCTGAACGTCACTTCCGGGCGGCCGCTCTGGCGCAGGCCGGACGTGGAACCCGTGAGTATCAGCTGCGGCTTGCTGCTGGCCAGCAAGCGCGGCACCAGGCGCTTGAGCAGCAGGATCGTCGCCGTGATGTTGGTGTTGACCATGTCGACGATGGCATCATCCCCATCGCCGAGGAAAGCGTAGTCATCGCTAAAGGCTTTTTCTTCCCACACGCCCAGGTTGTAGATCACGGCGTCCAGCGTGGCGGGCGCTGCACGCGCGATGCGTTCGACGGCCTCGGCGGGCGCTGCCAGGTCGGCCGCGATCCATTGCAGCTGCGCGCCCTGGCCGGCAGGCAAGTCGGCAGGCTGCTGGCGCGACACGCCGATGATGGCGTGCCCGTCCGCGAGCAAACCGTCCACCAGCGCGCGCCCCAGGCCCCGGCTGGCACCCACGATCATGATGTTCATACTGTGTCCTTTGCAATGAAGTCAACGCCGATGATAGCGGCGTTGTATTAAGCACAGCTGAGGCCACTCCCCATTCCCCCGCGTTTACTCACGCGGCCGAAATGCGTATGCTAGGTCTGGCAATCTCCGATAACACACAAGAACGAGACACATGCCTACTTCCGACACCGCCGCAAGCAACGCCGCAACCCGCCCCCTCACCCAGCAAGACTACAAGACCCTGTCCTTGGCCGCCCTGGGCGGCGCGCTGGAGTTCTACGATTTCATCATCTTCGTCTTCTTTGCCAACGCCATCGGCCAGTTGTTCTTCCCGCCGGAAATGCCGGAATGGCTGCGTCTGCTGCAAACCTTCGGCATCTTCGCGGCCGGCTATGTCGTGCGTCCGCTGGGCGGCATCGTCATGGCCCACTTCGGCGACTTGCTGGGTCGCAAGCGCATGTTTACCCTCTCCATCCTGATGATGGCCGTGCCGACATTGCTGATCGGTCTGCTGCCCACGTATGCCACCATCGGCCTGGCCGCCCCGCTGCTGTTGCTGCTGATGCGTATCTTCCAGGGCGCGGCCGTGGGCGGCGAAGTGCCGGGCGCCTGGGTGTTCGTGTCCGAACACGTGCCCAGCCGTTTCACGGGCTTTGCCTGCGGCGTGCTGACGGCGGGCCTGACGGTCGGCATCCTGCTGGGCTCGCTCGTGGCGACGGGCTTGAACACCGTCTACACGCCGGCAGAAATCACCGATGGCGCCTGGCGCTATCCATTCTTATTGGGCGGTATCTTCGGCTTCGGCGCCATGTATCTGCGCCGCTGGCTGCATGAAACGCCCGTCTTTGCGGAAATGCAGCAGCGCAAGGCGCTGGCCACGGAAATGCCCCTGAAATCCGTGCTGCGCAGCCACCGCGGCGCCGTCGTCGTATCGATGCTGCTGACGTGGATGCTGTCGGCCGGCATCGTCGTCGTCATCCTGATGACACCGGCCCTGCTGCAAAAGATCCACCACATCGCCCCGCGCACCACCCTGGTGGCCAATACCGTGGCCACCCTGTGCCTGGCCTTCGGCTGCATCATCGCCGGCATGCTGGCCGACCGCCTGGGCGGCAAGCGCGTGATCTTCGTCGGTTCCGTGCTGCTGGCCATCAGCACCTATCTCTTCTACACCACCGTCGGCAGCCGTCCCGACCTGCTGCTGCCCCTGTATGCGATGACGGGTTTATTTGTCGGCGTCGTCGGCGCCGTGCCCTACGTGCTGGTGCAGGCGTTCCCGGCCCAGGTGCGCTTCTCGGGACTGTCGTTTTCCTACAACTTGTCGTACGCGATTTTCGGTGGCCTGACGCCCGTGGTCGTGACCCTGATGCTGAAGAGCAACGTGCTGGGCCCCGCCTATTACGTGATCGGCGTGTGCGTGGTCGGCATGCTGACGGCGCTGTTCATCAAGGACCAGCGGCAAACCGTGGGCCGATAAATCGGCTAGCTGCAGCCCAGGCCGCCTTCGGGCGGCTTTTTTTTCGCCCCTTTTGTCGCGCTGCACCAAAATCTGAAAAGGCGTTTCACATCGCGGAATTTCAAACAGCGGACTCATCAATTAATCCTCTCACTTTTTGAAAAATCATTTCACATCCTGAAAAAATATAATTAAGTCTTTGAAAAAGAACGATTAAATTTAAGTTATATGTCTTATATAAGACTTGAACATCGCCGGGAATCGGCCTACTATTTAGTCATGCAGTTTGCCTCGACAAGACGTTGTGGCGCACTCGGCGATTTTCTCAAACTTAGTTTTTCTTTAGGAGATACACATGTCCCAATATCAAGACGACATCAAGGCTGTTGCCGGTTTGAAAGACCAACAAGGTAGCGCCTGGAACGCCATCAATCCCGAGTCCGCCGCCCGCATGCGCGCCCAGAACAAGTTCAAGACGGGCCTGGACATCGCCAAGTACACGGCGAAGATCATGCGCAACGACATGGCCGCCTACGATGCGGACCCATCCAAGTACACGCAATCGCTCGGCTGCTGGCATGGTTTCATCGGTCAACAGAAGATGATCTCGATCAAGAAGCACTTCAACAGCACCGACCGCCGCTACCTCTACCTGTCCGGCTGGATGGTGGCCGCCCTGCGCTCCGAGTTCGGCCCGCTGCCGGACCAGTCGATGCATGAAAAAACCGCCGTCTCCAGCTTGATCCGCGAGCTGTACACTTTCCTGCGCCAGGCCGATGCGCGCGAACTGGGTGGCCTGTTCCGCCAGTTGGACGCAGCCCAAGGTGCTGAAAAGCAAGCGATCCAGGCGAAGATCGACGGCCACGTGACCCACGTCGTGCCCATCATCGCCGACATCGACGCCGGTTTCGGCAATGCCGAAGCGACCTATTTGCTGGCGAAACAGTTCATCGAAGCGGGCGCCTGCTGCATCCAGATCGAAAACCAGGTGTCCGACGAGAAACAATGCGGCCACCAGGACGGTAAAGTGACGGTGCCGCACGAAGACTTCCTGGCCAAGATCCGCGCCATCCGCTACGCCTTCCTGGAACTGGGCGTGGACGACGGCATCATCGTCGCCCGCACGGATTCGCTGGGCGCCGGCCTGACCAAGCAGATCGCCGTCACCAATGAACCAGGCGACCTGGGCGACCAATACAATTCCTTCCTCGACTGCGAAGAAGTGTCTGCCGATGCGCTGGGCAATGGCGACGTCATCATCAAGCGCGAAGGCAAGCTGCTGCGTCCGAAACGCCTGCCGAGCAATCTGTTCCAGTTCCGCGCCGGTTCCGGCGAAGAGCGTTGCGTGCTCGACTGCATCACCTCCTTGCAGAACGGCGCCGACCTGCTGTGGATCGAAACGGAAAAACCGCATATCGCGCAAATCGGCGGCATGGTCAGCGAAATCCGCAAGGTCATCCCGAACGCCAAGCTGGTGTACAACAACAGCCCATCGTTCAACTGGACCCTGAACTTCCGCCAGCAAGTCTACGATGCGATGAAAGCGGCCGGCAAGGACGTGTCCGCCTACGACCGCGCCCAGCTGATGAGCGTGGAATACGACCAGACGGAACTGGCGCTCGCCGCCGACGAGAAAATCCGCACCTTCCAGGCCGACTCGGCCCGCGAAGCCGGCATCTTCCACCACCTGATCACCCTGCCGACCTACCACACGGCAGCCCTGTCGACGGACAACCTGGCCAAGGAATACTTCGGCGACCAGGGCATGCTGGGCTACGTGGCCGGCGTGCAGCGCAAGGAAATCCGCCAGGGCATCGCCTGCGTGAAACATCAAAACATGTCCGGCTCGGACATCGGCGACGACCACAAGGATTACTTCAGCGGCGAAGCGGCGCTGAAGGCGGCTGGTAAAGACAACACGATGAACCAGTTCTGAGCTTTGGGCTTGGCTGTAGAGTAAGAGAGCCTGCTTCGGCGGGCTTTCTCGTTAACCGAACGGCAAGCGCTATCGCTATCGATAGCTTTCTGCCCGGCCGTGCGGGCATTCCTGTCATTCAATTCACAAAAATGAATGAATACTGTCGTTCATCCAGCTCGACAGTGTTACTTCACCGCTGCATTGCAACCCCTTCCTGCATTTCCTCTATTTGTCGATGGCAAATCCTTAAATAATTCTTGATCATTTATTTCTCCGCAAAGTCTGGTCTGGCGCGGCCGAAGATTCGATGGAAATCGTGGGATTGCTTACGGGCCCGAATTGAATGTATTGGGCGGCTATGGCCGGCTGGCAGCGGGTGTCCATTATCCAGTGCCCCGCCTGCCTGCTGCCGTTTTTTTTTGCAAGCGGCTGGCTAATCATTGACCGCACCGGAAAGTGTCCAGGATTTTTCCCGAAACTTCACATGCAATATCGGCTTGACTGCCCTTGATTGGGTTTCATCCTTCAAGATATGATGGCAAAAAAATTAATTTTGGGAAACTTACACGATACACCGGCATTCCGCTCCCGCGCGTCAAAAGCTGAAGCGACATATTTTGCAACCGAGCGAGAAACGCTCAATCAGAAACACTCACTACAAAGGATTTTCAAGCATGGCAAATGATTTGGACGAAGTAACTGGCCCGATAAATGAACAGGGGCGCGACATCAACGTCATCAGCAAGCAGATTTCCGTCCAAGTCGGCACCGGGTCGCTCATATTTGAAATCGCCCTGTGGGCGGTCCTTCCGCTGATCGGCGGCCTGGCGCTGCTGACCGGCGCATTGCCGCAAACGTACGGCTTGGCACTCCTGGTGCTGGGGGCACTGCCAGGCCTGGTCTTCCTGTTCATGAAGATCTCCGCCCTGGCGTATCTGCGCAAGCTGCAGCAGAAAATCCAGGCCGATGCGTCACAGATCGACAATTACCTAGAGCAGCGCGTCGTGGTCCTGAACAACGTGGTTGGCCTGGTCGCAAAAGCGATCGACCTCGACAAGGACGTGATGAAGTCGGTAGCGGCTTACCGGAGCGGACAGAACGCCGATGCCGAACGCAATCAGGCATCGCAGAAAATCGACGGGATTTTTTCCCGCATCAGCATGGCGTGCGAAGCCTACCCGGATCTGAAGGCACAAGCCGTCATCGCCGATGCCATGCGCCAGAACAGTTATCTGCAAAAGGAAGTGACCGCCGCGCGCACGCTGTATAACGATACCGTCGGCATGTGGAACCAGGACGTCTTTGCGTGGCCGACCAAGCAGATCGTAGCGGCGCGGCAAGGTTATACCACGCGCATTCCTTTCACTGCCTCCGCCGAAACCAAGGCCGCCGCCCGGAGCGTCTTCTTTTGATCAACGACGTCCATGAACCATTGGAGCGGTATTCTCTCCATTTCAAAAATGCTCACGCCAGCAATACGTCGGACTTTTTCGAAGACCTCGTGCGCCAGTCCGGCGTGGACGAGAACGCCAACATCGCGACGGTGCAGGAACTACGCGTGCTCGAAAAGCAGGCCGCGGGCGCCGGTTCCAGCAACAAATGGTGGCGTATCCTGCGCGGCGCCAGCATCGTGGCCGCGCTACTGGCGGCACTCTATCTCTACGCCTATTACGCATGGCCATGGCTCGTGGTCCCGGCGATTGCGCTTGCCGCTGCGATTCATACGCTCAACCGCATCATCAACGATTCCGACGCGCAGTTAAAGCGGCTGCAGGAAGCCTGCGACGCGAAACGTGCCGTGGCCTGGGGCCAGATGGTGCCGCTGAACCGCCTGTACGACTGGGACATCATGGCAAAGCTGATGCAACAGACAGTGCCCCGCATCGCTTTCGACCCGTATTTCAGCAACGGCCGCATGGAAGAGCTGCGCAAGAGCTTTGGCTGGTTTGGCAATCTGGGTGACGACCACTCGATCGTGTTCTCGCACAGCGGCGTACTGAACGGCAACCCGTTCATTCTTGCACGCACCTTGTCCCACTCGATGGGCAGCAAGAAATACGATGGTTCGCTGGCTATCAGCTGGACGGAACAGTACCGCAATTCGCAAGGCAAACTGGAAACCAGAACCCGCCACGAAACTCTGCGCGCATCGATCGAGCGTCCAATGCCCGAGTACGAGAACCAGACGTTTATTGTCTACGGCAACGAAGCGGCGCCGGATCTCGTGTTCAGCCGCCACCCGTCAAAACTCTCCAGCCTGGAGGACGGCTTCTTCGACAAATGGCGGAAGAATCGCGCCATCAAGAAGCTGGAAGAAAAGTCACGCGATGTCGACGAGGGGCATACTTTTACGGTGATGGCCAACCGCGAATTCGACGCCTTGTTCGATGCCACGGACCGCAACCATGAAGTACAGTTCCGGCTGTTGTTCACGCCATTGGCGCAACAGGAAATGCTCAAGCTGCTCAAGGATAGCCAGACAGGTTTTGGCGATACGTTCGCATTCGAAAAAACCCGCATGATCAACGTGCTGGAATCGGGACATATGCGCGCGACCGACATCAGCGGCGCCCCGGAGAAATTCTTTGCCTACGAACTCGCCCAGGCCCGCCTGTTTTTCAACGCCTATCACAACGATTTCTTCAAGTCGTTCTACTTTGGGATCGCCCCGCTGCTTGCCATCCCCTTGTACCAACAGCATCGGCCGCACTCGGACATCTATCAAGACACGTATTCGCACAAACCCTGTTTCTGGGAGCATGAAGCGATTGCCAATTACCACGGCGAGGCGATGTTCAAGCATCCCGAGTGTGTCACGCGAAGTATCCTGAAGACATCCATGCAACAAGAGGCCGACGGATCGCAGAAAGTGCATGTAACGGCCAGCGGCTTCCGCAGCGTCGCGCGCACCCACTACGTCTCGGTGAGAGGCGGAGATGGCCGCTCCCATCAGGTTCCAGTGCATTGGGACGAGTACTTCGAGGTTGAGAATAGCGCCAACATGCTGGTAAAGGAAACGGCTTCGCCAGGCAACACCGCCACGGATGATGCCCCGTTGCCGCCGGCGTTTTCACAGCGTGGCATCGATGCCGAGAGGACCGTGCTTCGCCGGTCGATTGTTTCGGCGGTTTTGGCTGGATAGGGCGACTTTGCGGATTACAGTGGCAGAAGTTGGCCGCTGCAGTATGAAATCACAAAGGACGCAGAGGACACAGGGTCAGGTCTGCCATTTGGACACGAACTGATACGCTAGGCGTTGTAGAAGCATGCTCAGTCGCAAAGCTGATCAGAACCACGAACGCACGGGGCTATCGTGCAGCGGCGGCAGTTGGTCGATTCGAAGCGCACTGCCCTGCGCCTGAAGAACGAAGTGCGTCTCTCCGCGTATAGACGATAAAAGAAAAAGCTACCCGAGGGTAGCTTTTTCTTTTTTCGAGAGGGGGATTCGAATCATGGCTGGTAACGCGCCTGGGTGGTTGATTTCGATGGATCATATTTTCAAAAATACCCTCAATTATGCCCTTACAAAAAGTTACTTATCTGCATTATAAATTAATGAAAAATCCATTTAATCTGAGTATTGAAAATCCTTGTGTTGGTGGCTCAACTCCGCCCGGATCACCAAGAACATCACTCACGCAACGCTCATACAAATGGGCGTTGTCGTTTCGGGAATTCACAATCCTTGTGTCCGATCTACTTTCGGTTCCGCGTAAGCGTCGCCTCACCACCGTCTTCCCTTAATCGCCGCAGATCCCGATGATTGAATTTGGGACGCAAATTGATTGTGTCCACAAATTTATTTATGGACACAATAATTCAACCAGTCACAACCAGGG
>NZ_WFLL01000190.1:0-244 GCF_009208755.1 Janthinobacterium sp. FT14W
GAAACATCTAAGTAGCTGCAGGAAAAGAAATCAACCGAGATTCCCAAAGTAGCGGCGAGCGAAATGGGAAGAGCCTGTACGTGATAGTCGGACCGATAACAGAATCCTCTGGAAAGTGGAGCCATAGTGGGTGATAGCCCCGTATGTGAAATCGGACCGGTGGTACTAAGCGTACGACAAGTAGGGCGGGACACGTGACATCCTGTCTGAATATGGGGGGACCATCCTCCAAGGCTAAATACTC
>NZ_WFLL01000191.1:0-244 GCF_009208755.1 Janthinobacterium sp. FT14W
GAGTATTTAGCCTTGGAGGATGGTCCCCCCATATTCAGACAGGATGTCACGTGTCCCGCCCTACTTGTCGTACGCTTAGTACCACCGGTCCGATTTCACATACGGGGCTATCACCCACTATGGCTCCCATTTCCAGAGGATTCTGTTATCGGTCCGACTATCACGTACAGGCTCTTCCCATTTCGCTCGCCGCTACTTTGGGAATCTCGGTTGATTTCTTTTCCTGCAGCTACTTAGATGTTTC
>NZ_WFLL01000192.1:0-244 GCF_009208755.1 Janthinobacterium sp. FT14W
GAAGCCGACGATCGTGCGGTCCCGGGGCATTGGGAGGGTGACCTGATCATCGGACTAAACCGGTCTGCGATCGGAACGCTAGTTGAGCGTTCAAGCAGATTCACCATGCTTGTCCACCTGCCTCGCGAGGAAGGCTACGGATTGATACCTAGGACGAAAAATGGCCCCGCGTTGGCTGGCTATGGAGCTGTCACGATGGCTAATGCGCTCAAGAATACCGTGACGGACATGCCCACCCTTTTGT
>NZ_WFLL01000193.1:0-244 GCF_009208755.1 Janthinobacterium sp. FT14W
CGAATACAGTTCTTTAACAATTAACAGTCGATAAGTGTGGGCATTTGATGTCAGTGCAGCAGCGATCTTCGGATTGCTGTCAAACTTAAAATATCAAATGTTCACGAAGAAATAAAGGAAATAGGACGCTTCGCAAGAAGTGGCCTGTCAGTTGTTTTTGAAGTGAGCGACCCGTCAGCAATGACGGTGCCGGTAAAACGGCAAAGTAACAGAGATTAAACTGAAGAGTTTGATCCTGGCTCAG
>NZ_WFLL01000194.1:0-227 GCF_009208755.1 Janthinobacterium sp. FT14W
CCGTCGTATGATGCGATGGGGGGACGGATCGCGGAAGGTTGTCTGACTGTTGGAATAGTCAGTTTCTGTCTCATAGAAGGTACTTAGGCAAATCCGGGTACGGAATTCAAGGGGATGGGACGAGTGAGCTTGCTCACGAAGCAATCGGAAGTGGTTCCAAGAAAAGCCTCTAAGCTTCAGTCATACGAGACCGTACCGCAAACCGACACAGGTGGGCGAGATGAGTA
>NZ_WFLL01000195.1:0-227 GCF_009208755.1 Janthinobacterium sp. FT14W
CCGTCGTATGATGCGATGGGGGGACGGATCGCGGAAGGTTGTCTGACTGTTGGAATAGTCAGTTTCTGTCTCATAGAAGGTACTTAGGCAAATCCGGGTACGGAATTCAAGGGGATGGGACGAGTGCACTTGTGCACGAAGCAATCGGAAGTGGTTCCAAGAAAAGCCTCTAAGCTTCAGTCATACGAGACCGTACCGCAAACCGACACAGGTGGGCGAGATGAGTA
>NZ_WFLL01000196.1:0-227 GCF_009208755.1 Janthinobacterium sp. FT14W
TACTCATCTCGCCCACCTGTGTCGGTTTGCGGTACGGTCTCGTATGACTGAAGCTTAGAGGCTTTTCTTGGAACCACTTCCGATTGCTTCGTGAGCAAGCTCACTCGTCCCATCCCCTTGAATTCCGCACCCGGATTTGCCTAAGTGCCTTCTATGAGACAGAAACTGACTATTCCAACAGTCAGACAACCTTCCGCGATCCGTCCCCCCATCGCATCATACGACGG
>NZ_WFLL01000197.1:0-220 GCF_009208755.1 Janthinobacterium sp. FT14W
TGTCGCCGCCGCTGTTGTCCAGGTTTGCCACCTGCAGGGCCAGCTGGCCCCCGCTCAATTGTCCCTTGCCCGTGTTCACCAGCGCCTGCGCGTTGCCCGCATTGGCCGTGATCGACAGCAGGCCCGGCGTGCTTACCACCGCGCCGGTCGTGCTGATGTTGCCGGCACTCGCCGTCAAGGCGATGTTGGCCGCGCCCGTCTGGCTGCCGCTCAAGTCCAG
>NZ_WFLL01000198.1:0-215 GCF_009208755.1 Janthinobacterium sp. FT14W
TGGCCTGGATCTGTTGCCGATAATGCCGAGCACCATAAGCGCGGTCGACGCGCACGCTCGACGGCCTTTTCCGGGGGCGACCACGGCCCGGACGAGGCACATCAATCGCATCGAGCAGCTGTCCGACATGGGCCGCGTCGCTACACTGGCCGGCCGTGACAAGAACGGACAGCGGCAAACCGTGCCCATCGACACAGACATGGATTTTGCTGGTG
>NZ_WFLL01000199.1:0-215 GCF_009208755.1 Janthinobacterium sp. FT14W
TGGCCTGGATCTGTTGCCGATAATGCCGAGCACCATAAGCGCGGTCGACGCGCACGCTCGACGGCCTTTTCCGGGGGCGACCACGGCTCGGACGAGGCACATCAATCGCATCGAGCAGCTGTCCGACGTGCGCCGCGTCGCTACACTGGCCGGCCGTGACAAGAACGGACAGCGGCAAACCGTGCCCATCGACACAGACATGGATTTTGCTGGTG